>JAEUKM010000131.1 GCA_016793085.1 Rhodospirillaceae bacterium | reverse complement strand
TCACGACAATCCCCGGCCGCGTTTGGTCGACGGTGTGGCTGATCATGCCGTTGAACTTGTCCAGCGCGACCATCGTGACATAGGGCAGGTTGCGCGGCACGCCGCCCGGCGGCAGCACGGCAGCGAGGCGTGCGCCGTCGAACAGCGGCTGTACGGGCAGGCGCATTGTCGTATTGCCGGGAATAGCGGGCGTCGCCGTTTCGCCGAGCCATGTTCCGGAACTGTTGTAGAGATAGAACCTGATGGTCTGCGCCAGCGGACTGGCGTTGGACACCACGATGTGGCTGGGGCTGTCGCTCATCATCTGCGTGTGTACATGGCCGATGTGCGTACCTGGATCGGCCTTTGTGCTAGTGCATGCGGTCATGTTCGAGATGGTCTGGCCCGAGGCATCGGTGAGAATATGCTGAACATAAAGCGAGTGTGGCGCGTTGATGTGCAGGGTGATGAAGGAATCCGCTGATGCCTCGGCCCTGATGGCGGCTTCCATATCCTTCACGAAAACCTGCGCCGCACCGTACGATTGCGTGTACAGGCCGTAGGTGCCCAGCGTTTTGCGCGTATTGTCCTGCACCAGCGTCAGCCGCGTGTTGGCGGGGTTGTAGTTGGGATTGAGGATGCGCACCATCGAGCGCACGCCCGTGCGCGCGCCGGGGAACAGACCCATCATGCTGACGCCGGGCGGTGGAGGCTCGATGCCCACCACGTCAACGGCGGCGCCAACATCGATGCGTGGGTTGGTCCAACTCCAACTGGGGCTTGTCACCGCAATGCCGGAAGATTTCAGCGCATATTCCAACTGATCGGCGGTCGCCGTCGGCAGCTTCGATTTCAGCACCGCCACGGCCCCGGCCACGTGAGGCGTGGACATGGATGTGCCGCTGTAGCTGTCATAGGCCTCGGGCGCGCCATGAACGGCCGATCTCACGCGTTCGCCGGGCGCGTACAAATCAAGCAGGCTTGAGGCGTTGGAGAACGTGGAGGGGCGCGCGCTTAAGCCGATCGAACCCACGCTGACGGCATCGCGGATGCAGGCCGGATAACTGATGGCGTTGGGAGCGCCGTCGTTCCCGGCGGCCACGGCGGTCAGCACGCGCAGATCGCGCAAGGTCTGGATCGCGCTTTCCATGGCATAGCCCGCGCAGTAATTGGTGTAGCTCCTCGCGCCCAGGCAGTCCGGGCAGCCGCGCGTGCGGGTGAAGACTTGAACCGGTATCAGCTTCGCCTCGGGCGCGATGCCGCGCAGCCGCCCGGCGGCGGCGGCGTTGTCGCCCGCAGCGATGCCGGCCACATGGCTGCCGTGGTCGCACACGCCGTAGGTACCGGCCTTGGCGCCGGGGCAGAACGAAGCGGCCCCCGGCCCGATCACGCTTTGGCGGCCCTCGGGGCAGAGGTTCTCAAGGCCCGGCAGTAACCCGGCATTCGAGAAACAGGCCTCAGCAGCGATCTTGCCGCGGAACATGGCGTGGCCCGCGTTGATGCCGTTGTCGATGATGACGATGGCCTGGCCCTGGCCGCGATAGCCGTGCGCCCAGGCTTTTTCGGCATTCACCAGGGGCACGGTGTTCAGCAATTGCGGGCGTTCACGGTCGGGCGCGGCGTCGAGCGGGGTGATGGTGCGCGGCGCGGGGTCGGGTGGCGCGATCTCGATGTAGATGTTGTCGTACACCGACGCCACGTCGGCGCGCGCGGCCAGTTTGTTGAGATCATCACGCCCGATCTCGGCCAGCACGATGGGCTGATAGGTGTAGACATCGCGCACGCGGATGCCCTGGGCCTCCAGGTCTTGCGCCGCCACGCCCGCCGTTAGCGCGGCACTGTCGCGCGCCTTGGTCCGCACGCGTGCGGCGGCTGCGGCCTGCGTGGCTGCGGATTCTGGCGAAACAGACCCCGGCGATCCGGGGATCGCCTGCCGGCGCTCAAGTTCCGGGCTCGGCTGCGACGGCGGCGTTGCGGGTTCGGCGGGCGGATGAAAACGGATCAGCACGCTGATTTTTTCTGCCGTCTCGAACCGGGGTTCCAACTCCTGCAGCCAGGCCGGGCGCGCCTCCTGGCCCCGCACCGGCGCGATGGCAGCGAATACGGCAAGACACAACACAGTTGCAAAACGATAGGCGTTGGCGGTCATGGCGGCCTCTTGGGCGCGTGCTCGGGCCAAGGTTTAGCGTGCCAAAGTCTATTGCGTGAATTATGGCAAGAGTACCAATCAGAGGTTGGGTATCCCAGTGACTCTGGATCAGGGGGCAAAGCCTTGTTTGGCCGGATTAATTCTCTTACAAGAGCCTCCTTTCGCCTGTTTTGCCCGAGCCTGCCGCCATGGCCATGCGCCCCGATGTCGAGACCAAAGCCAACGATATCCGCCGAGCATTGAGCATGCTCAGGAGGCATCTTTGACTGGGACCGCGCTGTCTACCGCCTCGATGAACTGAACGCGAAGGTCGAAGAACCCGATTTCTGGTCCGATTCCGCCAAGGCCCAGGGCCTGATGAAGGAACGGACCCACCTGGCCGAGGCGATCGGCTCTACCCGCAAACTTGAATCCGAACTGGATGACGCGTTAACGCTGATCGAGCTCGCCGACGCCGAGGGCGATGCGTCAGCACTCGAAGAAGGCCGCGCGCAGCTTGAAGCGCTCCAGGCCCGCGCCAAGCAATTGGAACTGGAAAGCCTGTTGTCCGGCGAGGCCGACGCCAACGACTGCTACCTTGAAATCAACGCGGGCGCCGGCGGCACCGAGGCGCAAGACTGGGCCGAAATGCTGGCGCGCATGTATTCGCGCTGGGCCGAGAAGAAGGGCTACAAGGTCATCTATCTGGAAGAAAGTGCGGGCGACGGTGCTGGCATCAAGTCCGTCACGTTCCACATCATCGGGCATAATGCGTATGGCTGGCTGAAGACGGAATCGGGCGTGCACCGGCTGGTGCGCATTTCGCCGTTCGATTCCAACGCGCGCCGCCACACCAGTTTCTCCTCGGTGTGGGTGTACCCGGTGGTGGACGAAAACATCGACATCGTCATCAACGAGAAAGACTGCCGCATCGACACGTTCCGCGCCTCAGGGGCGGGCGGCCAGCACGTCAACAAGACCGACAGCGCAATTCGCATCACGCACTTGCCCACGGGCATTGTCGTGGCCTGCCAGAACGAACGCTCGCAGCACCAGAACCGCGCCAAGGCGTGGGAGATGCTGCGCGCGCGCCTGTACGAGATGGAACTGCAAAAGCGCGAGGCAAAAGCCAACGCCCAGGAAGCCGCCAAGACCGACATCGGCTGGGGGCACCAAATCCGCTCGTACGTGCTCCAGCCCTACCAGCTTGTGAAAGACCTGCGCACGGACGTGGAAACCTCCGACACGCAAGGCGTGCTGGATGGCGACCTGGATAAGTTCATGGCGGCCTCGTTGGCCTCACGGCTGAAAACCGCTGCCGATGTGGACGCGCCCTAAGCGGCGCTGGCCAGCCAGGGTTGCAAATACGCTTCCGTCATATCCGCTTGCAAACGCGCGGGCATGTTGAAGGGCGGTTTCAAGGTGCCTGTGAAGCGCGCCTCCAGAAGCGTTTTGTAGTGCGCGTGGGGGCTGAGCTTGCGGCGTGCGCACTCGAACTCGAACCAGCGCACGCCAATCTTCAAATGCTTGATCTCGTCGGTGAAGATGACGTCGAGGATGCGCGCCGTTTCTTCGTCGCCGTTGCCACGTAATTTGACACATGTCTGCGGCGTGGTGTCCAGGCCGCGCGCTTCCAGGGTCATGGGAATGAGGGCCAAGCGCGCGAGCAAGTCGTCGGCGGTAATGTCGGCTGCTTCCCATAGCCCGTCGTGCGCGGGCAGGTCGCCGTAGCTTAAGCCAAGCTCGGTCAGGCGCTGGGCGAGGTCGCGGTAGTGCTCGGCTTCCTCCGCCGCCACGTCCACCCAGTCGTCGAAAAAGGCGCGCGGCAGATCGTGGCCGGCAAAGCGCGCGATGATGTCCCAGGCAAGATCGATGGCGTTCAGTTCGATGTGCGCCAGCGCATGCACCAGCGCCATCCTGCCCTTGGGGCCCGTCGAGCGCTTGGGCATCTCGCCCGCGCGTTTTAACTCTGGTTTTGCGGGCCGGGCTGGGCGCTGCGGCGGTCTTGCGCTGCCGACTTCCAGCGCCTCACGCCGCCACTGGGCCGCCAGCTCAAACGTCAGGCGCACCTTGTCGTTTGGGGCAGGGGCGTTCAGCACCGCCACCGCCCCCTCCGTCAGTATCGAAAATAACTCTGACTTATTTATTATTTCGTTTTTGTTGTTCATTTGAAATAAATAATAAGTCAGAGTTATTTTAAGAGAAATTTAGTTGTTTTAGAGGGTTTTGGCG
>JAEUKM010000034.1 GCA_016793085.1 Rhodospirillaceae bacterium | reverse complement strand
CATGGCCTCGGCGTAGTCGGCGATGTCGGGGGCTGCGGGCGGCGCATCGGAATTGCCGAAGCCCGGCGTATCGACGGCGATGACCAGGCGGTCATGCCCCAGCACCGCCATCAGGTTTTCGTAGATCACGCCCGCATAGGGGCTCATGTGGAACAGCAACAGGGCGGGCTTGTCGGCGAAGGTGTTGGGCATGGCCTGGCGGTAATGCACCTGGCCGAAGCGCCCCTCTACATAATGCCGCGTGACCCGCACCATGCCCCACCCCATACGTAATAAAAAATAAGTCAGAGTTATTTTCTAAGAAACTTTAAATAACTCTGACTGGATTTCGAGTCTTAGCTGGCGATCAGCCCCAGGGCCCGCGCGGTGAACGGGCCTGAGGGGTCTGGGGAGCGACTCGAGCACTGCCTGCAAGGTCCTGCAAGCGCGCAATGCGATTCGCGGTCGCGGGGTGAGTGGCAAACAGGCTGTCGGAAGCATGCGCGTGCAGCGGATTGACGATGAACATGTGCGCGGTGGCCGGGTTGGCTTCGGCGGCGTGGTTGTCGATGCGCTTCGCACCCTGCTCCAGCTTCTGCAGCGCGGACGCAAGCGCCAGCGGATTGCCCGAAATTTCAGCCCCACCCTGGTCAGCGCCGTACTCGCGCGTGCGCGAGATCGCCAACTGCACCAGCGTCGCGGCAAGGGGAGCCAGGATCGTCACCAGCAGCACGCCGACGATGCCCAAGGGATTGTTGCGGTTGTTCTGTCCGCCACCGAGAAAGAAGGCGAAGTTGGCGAGCATGCCGACAGCGCCCGCCAGCGTGGCGGTGACGGTCATGATGAGCGTATCGCGGTTTTTCACGTGGGCCAGTTCGTGCGCCATGACGCCCGCCACTTCCTCGCGCGACAGGATACGCAGCAATCCGGTTGTCGCGGCCACGGCGGCGTTCTCGGGGTTGCGCCCCGTCGCAAACGCGTTGGGCTGGTCGCTGTCGACGATGAACACCTTGGGCATGGGCAAGCCCGCGCGAGCGGCCAGGTCCTGTACTAAACGGTAAAAATCGGGCGCGTCGGCAGGGCCGACCTCGCGCGCGTTGTACATGCGCAGCACCAATTTATCGGAGTTCCAGTAGGCAAAGGCGTTCATGCCCAACGCCACGACGAACGCGATCAGCATGCCCTGTTCGGCGCCCAGCAAATAACCGACGCCCATGAACAACGCCGTCATGGCGGCAATCAGCAGGCTTATGCGCATCGTGTTCATGTATCGTCTTTCGTTTCCCGTCAGGCCTGTCTAAATACAGGTCTGTCTAAATAGAGGTATGTCTAAATACGCTGTCCGCAAGAACCGCGCGCGGACAATGCCGAAGCCAAGCCATGACAAGGCTGTGAAGCCAGGACCATGACCGCACCGAAAGCCCCGTCGCCCGCCTTTCCGCTGCCCTTGGGCCTGTCGCCGGAAGCGGCTGCCTTAAAGCCCAAACTGAAACCCGAATCGCCTGGCGCTGAGAACACGGCGCCCGCCAAGCCGCCGCGCGAAACGGGCGGGCCTAAGGGCCCGGAACCCACGCGATTCGGCGATTGGGAGCGCAAAGGCCGTTGTTCCGACTTTTAAAAGGCCGCGAATAAAAGGCCGCGAAACCCTGGGTTCGCCCCGAGTCTCAAGAATTTGTTAAATCCCGCCTGCTAAATCCCTGATTAGACTTAGGAAATAAACGCGCGCCTAGCATGGGCGGCGCGGGCAAAGCCGGCATACAAAAACGCCGGCGCGCAGGGGTAGGCGATGGCGATCAGCGCATTTATAGATCGGCTGCGCAAACGGGTGGATGCGAACTTCGCAAGTCTGCCCGAAGACGAGCCCGAAGATGTTGTGTTCAGCGCCGAGCCCTTGCGCGTGCTCATCAGCCCCTTGAACGGCGACCCTGAGAACCGTGCGGCACGCCACATCCACGATCGCTTAGCAGGGCGCGTGGGCCTGAGCGTGCGCATCAGCGAGCGGCCTTTGACGGCGCCGGGCGCCGAAAACTCCGAGCCGGTGTTTCTGTCCATGGCGGTCGATCTCGGTCGGCGCTGGCTCGCGCGCGAGAATGCCGACCTTCTGATCTGGGGCGATGCGGTGACGGCCGCGGCCGCCCTTACCAAGGACGCGCCGCCCCACCAGTCATGGCGCTTGCGCTTCCTGGGCGCATCGACGCCTGTGCAACCGTCCGGGGCCACCATCAGCGCGCTGGAGCGGCTGGAAGTGCCGGCGTTTTACGGCAATGCCGTGGGCGATCTGATTTTCGGCGCGGCACTGGCCGCCGTGAATGTGGAAACGCCCGAAGGAACGCGCGCCCGCGGCACGTTGTTTGGCCCCACACTGAAACGCGCCAAGCACTTCGCCGAGGGCGACATGCTGGGCACCGTATCGGAATGCGCCACCATGCAGGCGTGCTACGCGGCCTTGTTGCTTCTCGACGGTGCGCGCACGGGTGATGTGCTGACGCTGGAAAAAGCCGTGTCGGTGTACCGTGGTGCGCTGATTTTGGGTGACGATGCCTTCACCGCGCACGAGAAAGCCATGCTGGGTGCGCACATGGCCGATGCCATGTCACTCATTGCGGATGCCACCGACCACGCGCGGCTGGCCGACAAGACAGTGGAATACTACCGCACAGCACTCACGATGGTGCGCAAGGATATTTTCGCCGACGACTACGCGGCCCTGAAAACGCGGCTGGGGCTGGCCTTGCACATCATGGCCGAGATCAACACCGATACGCGCTATCTGGATGAAGCGGCCGAAGCCTTTACGCAGGCCACGTCCATCTGGACCATCACCGAAGCGCCTGCCCGCTGGGCCGATATTCAGAACTCGCTGGGCGGGCTGTTGATCACCATGGGCAAGCTGACGCAGCAGCCGACCCTGTTCGACAAAGCTGTCGGTGTGTTCATCAAGATCGCGGAAGTGATGAATCGCAGAAAGGCGCCGCTGGTTTGGGCCACCACGCTGGCCAACATCGGCGCGGCCCTGAAGGAAAAGGGCGAGGCGGTGCAAAGCCCCGCCTATTTAAAGCAAGCCGTCGCGGCCTTCGATCAGGCCGAGCAGGTGTTTTCCGAGTTGCACCTGGAAGGCAACGCACGGGTCATGGAAACCCAGCGCGCCGCCGTGATGACGCTGTTGAACGCAAAAGCGTGACTTTTAGGCCCGATTGACCCGCCGGTTCGGTATGTCCTTTGCGAAGGGGCTGAGACCCAGCCATTTGTGTATTGCGCCGGCCAGCGCGCGGTCGCCATCCAGCATAATGCGCCCGGCCTCAACCTCCGCTTTGATCGTCGCCGCTCCCATCCACACCGCCGTCATGCTGCGCAGCGAGCCGGTGACAAAAAGATCGACTTCATGGCCGGGATCGATACTGCACAAATCGACGTTGCGGTCATCAGCCACCAGCCACCAGTGCCTGCCGTTCTTGAGTTCCGGATATTCGAACTGAATGATGCACGGCGCGTGCGGCAGCGACGCGACATTGATATTGCGGCGCATATCCCACATCAGCAGGGACGGATCGAGATTCTTCAGGGACAGCGACGAATCGATCCAGCGCTGACCCCATGCACCCAACTGCATGACGATGGGCCGCAATTCCTCGCCTGAGGCGGTAAGCCTGTACTCGGCGTTGCCCCCCGGCCCGCCGCGGCGGGCAGTCAGGATCCCGGCCGCCTCCAGCTCTTTCAGGCGCTTGGACAACAGTGTGGGCGATATGCGCGGAACGCCCCGTTTGATGTCGCTGTACCGCGCGGAGCCTGACAAAAGTTCGCGTAATATCAAGAAGGTCCAGCGTGCGCCCAGCACCTCGGCCGCCATGGCCACGGGGCAGAACTGCCCGTAACGGTCACGGTCGTCTTGCCTGCTCAATCGTCAACCCCCGCCCTGAACCAGTGGCCGCCATCATAAAGCGGGGGGCCCTTCCTCGCTACTACAGTTCCTGTACTAGAATCGGGCGGGGGCCCGCGCCACACTGCGCGCCATAGATCAATCCAGCGAAGATTTGATGGAGTACCGCATGAACGCTGTCCTACCGATCGGCGATGCCGCCGCGGGTCAATGTGACGCCAGTCCACTTGCGCAAACAGTGCGCGAGGTTTGCAAGACAATCGAGCACCGCGCCGCAGCCGCGCGCGACGAAGACGTATTCGTCGCCGAGAATTTCGCGCTGCTGAAAGACGCAAACCTGACCGCCGCCGGTGCCCCCCGCGAGTTGGGCGGCGGCGGCGCATCGCCCGATGAGCTTTCGGAGATGCTACGCACGATTGGCTATCATTGCGGATCGACCGCGTTGGCGTTTTCGATGCATACGCACCAAGTCGCGATTCCGGCCTGGCGCTGGAAGCATCAGAATGTTGCCGCCGTCGAGCCGCTCCTGAAGCGCGTGGTGCAAGAGCGGCTGATCTTATCATCCAGCGGCGGCTCGGATTGGATCGCAGGATCGGGCAAAGCCGAGCGGGTTGACGGCGGATACCGCATTACCGCGCGCAAAGTGTTTTCCTCGGGCGCACCGGTCAGCGACCTGTTGATGACGAGCGCAGTGCTTGAAGAGCTAGGCCAGGCGCCTGTCGTACTGCACTTCGGATTGCCAATGACATCTCCCCAGGTGAAAATCGCCGAGACGTGGCGCACTTTGGGCATGCGCGGGACGGGTTCGCACGATGTGGTTATTGAAGGCCACGTGGTGCCGGAGGCGGCGGTTTCGGCGCGGCGGCCGGCGGGAGAGTGGCACCCGCTGTTCCACATCATCGCCACCATCGCGTTTCCGCTGATTTATTCGGTGTATGTGGGCGTGGCCGAACGCGCGCGCGATATCGCGCTGGACCTGGCGAAACGCAAACCGGCAAGCCGGCATACTCTCGGCACCGCCGGGCGAATGGAGACGGAGTTGAACGGCGCGCGTCTGGCCCTCAACTTCATGCTGGCCGCAGTGCGCTTGAACACGCCCTCTGCCGCCACGGTGAACCAGGTGATGATGGGCCGCCAGCTTGTGGAGCGGCACGCCATTGCCGCCGTGGAGTTGGCGATGGAACTGGCCGGGGGCGCCGGGTTCTACCGCGCCGTCCGGCTGGAGCAGCGCTTCCGCGACATTCAGGCGGCGCGCTACCACCCGCTGCAAGCGGGGCCGCAAGCCGAGTTCGCCGGGGCCGTGGCACTGGGTTTGCCGACCGATAAAATTTATTAGAGCCGCTTACTTCACCGCGCGGTTCTTTACCAGATCGTCCACCACGGCAGGATCCGCCAGCGTGGAGGTGTCGCCCAGGTTGCCGATCTCGTTCTCGGCGATTTTACGTAAAATGCGCCGCATGATCTTGCCCGAGCGCGTCTTGGGCAGCCCCGGCGCCCATTGCAGCACGTCGGGCTTGGCGATGGGGCTGATATCCTTGGCGACCCAGGCGAGAAGTTCTTTGCGCAGATCGTCCGTGGGGGCAACGCCCGCTTTCAAGGTCACGTAGGCATAGATGCCCTGGCCCTTGATGTCGTGCGGGTAGCCCACCACGGCGGCCTCGGCCACGCTGGTGTGACCCACAAGCGAGCTTTCCACTTCCGCCGTGCCCAGGCGATGACCCGAGACGTTGATGACGTCATCCACGCGCCCCGTGATCCAGTAGTAGCCGTCGGCATCGCGCCTGCAGCCGTCGCCGGTGAAATACTTGCCGGGATAGGTCTTGAAATAGGTGTCGATGAAGCGTTGATGGTCGCCGTAGACCGTGCGCATCTGGCCCGGCCAGGAGTCGGCCAGGCACAGATTGCCGGTGCAGGCCCCCTCCAACACCTGGCCTTCCGCGTTGACGATCTCGGGCTTGATGCCGAAGAACGGCAGCGTGGCCGAACCGGGTTTGAGCTTGGTCGCCCCCGGCAGCGGCGAGATGAGAATGCCGCCCGTTTCGGTCTGCCACCACGTATCCACAATCGGGCAACGCCCGTCGCCGACGACGCGGTGGTACCATAACCAGGCCTCGGGGTTGATGGGCTCGCCCACGCTGCCCAGCACGCGCAAAGTAGCGCGCGAGGTGCGCTTTACCGGCGCATCGCCATCGCGCATCAGCGCGCGGATGGCCGTGGGGGCGGTGTAGAAAATGTTCACACCATGCTTGTCGATCACCTGCCAGAAACGCGAGGCGTCGGGGTAGTTGGGGACGCCCTCGAACATCAGCGTCGTGGCGCCGTTGGCCAAGGGCCCGTAGACGATGTAGCTGTGGCCCGTGACCCAGCCCACGTCGGCCGTGCACCAGTAAATCTCGCCGTCCTTGTAGTCGAACACGTACTGGTGCGTCATGGCGGCGTAAACCAGGTAGCCGCCCGTGGTGTGAAGCACGCCTTTCGGTTTTCCGGTGGAGCCCGAGGTGTAAAGAATGAACAGCGGGTCTTCCGCGTTCATCTCCACCGCGTCGCAGAACTTGTGCGCGGATTTGGTCATGACGTGATACCAGACGTCGCGCGGCGATTTCATCTCGACCGCCCCTCCGGTGTGCTTGACCACCACCACATGCCGCACCGAGGGCGCGGTCTTCAGCGCCTCATCTACATTGGCTTTCAGGGGAATTTTTTTGCCGCCGCGCACGCCTTCGTCGGCGGTGATGATCACGTTGGCTTTGCAATCGTTCACGCGGTCGGCCACAGAGTGCGGCGCGAAGCCGCCGAAAATGACCGAGTGCACCGCGCCGATGCGCGCGCAGGCCAGCATGGCCACGGCGGCCTCGACGATCATGGGCAGGTAGATGCATACCCGGTCGCCCTTTTTTACGCCGAGTGTTTTCAGCACATTGGCCAGCCGGCACGTCATTTCGTGCAGCTCGGCGTAGTTGACGTGTTTGGACTGATGCGGGTCGTCGCCTTCCCAGATAATGGCTGTCTGGGTGCCGCGCGTTTCCAGGTGGCGGTCGAGGCAGTTCATGGAGGCGTTGAGGGTGCCGTCATGATACCAGCGGATGTGCAGGTCTTCGGCCTTGAAGGACACATTCTTGACGGAGCGATAGGGCACGATCCATTCCAGCCTACGGCCGTGCTCGCGCCAGAAACCAAGCTGGTCCTTTACCGAGGTTTCGTACATCTCGGCATAGGTACGCGCATTGGCATGGGCCGTCTGCGCCAAGTTGGTAGGAACGTCGAAGATTTGCTCATCGGCCATAGTTCATCCTCCCCTTAGAGCAAGCCGTGTTAAGTCGGGATCGGGCTGATTGCTCCAAGCTATCGTTTGGTCGCGTCGTTATTGCGAAAAACCGGTTCCCACGTTTTCGCACGACGCTCTAGCGTCCGAACCATAAACGCAACGCCCGCAAAAAGTCACGCCTGCAGAATCGCCTGACCCGATACCGTCACGGGAAAGTCTTGCAGCGATTTGCCCTTGCACGGCCCGCGCACGCACTGGCCGGTTTGAATGTCGAAATAGGCCGCGTGGTTGGCGCATAAAATATATTGCTTCGTCACATCGAAAAACTGATCGTCGCGGAAATTGAGCGGCAGGCGCGCATGAGGGCATGAGTTGACATAACCGCGCACGGTACCGCCATGTTTGACGACGAACACCGAGGTCCGCGCGCCCGGCTCGTCGATGAAAACGATCTCTTTGGCGCCCGTGGCCTCAAGATCGGCAAGCTGGCACAATTCGCGCGTCATGCCACGGCCAGCGCATCGCCTTCCCGCAGCACGCCGCCCGTAACGGCCTCGGCGTAAATGCCGCAGTCCATGTGATCGTAGGCTTTCTGCAGAAGCGCCGGGATTTCGATATCGCGTTCCGCCGTGCCGGGGTTCACAGAAGTAGCGACACAGCGCTGGATGCGCTTGGCGACTTTGAATTTTACAGCGCCGATAGTGAGCGTGCGGCCGACCCAGTCGAACTCGGCCCAAGGAACTTCACTCTCGATAACAATGTTGCCGCGGAAGCGGATGGCTTCCACCTCGCGCCCGGCCTGGCCCGCGATCTCACGCAGCGAGGCGAGGTTGATGATGGAGATATAGGGCGGCTCTACATCCGTCAGCGAAATGGCTCCCGCATCCACCAATGCAACGGGCCCGCGGGGGTCTTTGATCAGCGTATTCAGCACGGCATCGGCATCCTTCCGACCAGCGGGCGTGGACACGTTGCCTGCGAAGTGCATCACGCCGCTGCTCTCGATGCGCATGATCCCCGTTTCCGGGTCAAGCGTGGTGTAAATCTTTGCTAATTCGGCGCTATGGGCGAGCTGCAGAAACTCACGCTTCTTCTGCCACGTGGGTTTGGCCTGATCGAAAGCGCTGGCGGTGTGGCGCACGGCAAAGCGCCGGTCGCCCGGAAACGTGCGCGACGGCGTTAGCGCAACCTGTTTCAGGCGTTCGCCGGAAAAGCCCTTGATGGGAAAGCGGTAGAGCGAGTGGACCGACGCCATAAAAGTTCAATCTTTGGGGAAGACTTTGCGCGTCGGCTGAACGATGACCCGCTCGAACAGACCCGCTTTGGCATATGGGTCACGCGATGCAAAGGCCCGCGCCGCCTCCAGGCTTTCAAAGTCACAGACGAATACTGAGCCGGTGGGCGTTTGGGCGTCGTCGGCCAGGATGGGGCCGATAAAAACGGCCTTGGGGTTTTCGCTTTCAATCCACGCGAGATGACTGGGCCGCGTTTTCATGCGCAGGTCCACGTGGTTGGGTTTGTCGAACGCCAGAATGGTGCAGAGCATGAGGCTTGATCCTTATGCGGAAAATTGGGCGATGCCCGAGATGCATTTGGGCGCGATCTTTGTTTGCGCGGTGATAGCCCCGCCTGCGAGTGAAATCTTTGCCACGTCGCCGGTAAACCAGTTGCCTACGTAGGCGAACGCGCCGTCGGCCGAGGGCGTCACCACCGCCCAGCCGAAGCCCGGCAGCGGGAAGCTTGCGATATCGGCCCCCGTAACCTCGTCGATGAGGGCGAGTTTGTTGCCCAAGGGCAGCACCACTTTGTTTCCGCTGCGCGCCACATCCAGAAACATGGCGGGCGGGCCCCCTTGCGTAGGCGGCAGCACTTTCAGGTCTGGCAACTGTTGGGCCTTCTCCAGATCGAAGCGCATGAGGCGCGGGCCCGTTTCTGAGGTGTAGATCAGTGTCTTGCCGTCGCTGCCCAGAACCGCATGAGTGATGGCCATGCTGCCCGACATACCGCCGTGCACCTCGGGCGCATAGGTGCGTACGAGTTTTTGCGCGGCGTCGATCTCGTACAGCTGGCCCAGGCCCACCTGGCCCGGATGATCGGGCAGCGTTTTATAGCGGGTGGTGAGTGTCGCCGGCTGTTGATGGCCTTTGAAGTATTCCGTGAGAATCACATGACCGTTCTTCAGGAACACGGCGCGGCCCAGCGCGCGGTTGAACTTGTTCTGCGGCGTGGACGCTTTTCCAGCGCGGTCCACAGTGAACATCAGCCAAGCCAGGTTGTCGAAAGCCCACATTGTACCATCGGGCGCGAAGCTTAAGCCCCCCACCAGATGCGACGTGCCCGCCACCCACAGCACGCCTTTTTCCTTCAGGTCGGCGTCATACTGGATAATGCGGCCAAGGCCCGCGTGATCATCCTTCGGATTGTTCAGCAGGGTGGCTCCCACGAACACATCTCCCTTTGCAAAGGGCTTGATGGTGGAGATGCGCGTATCGTTGGCGTGTGCAGCTGTTGCCAGCGCGCTTGCCGCGACAACGCCGCCGAGAACCGTGCGGCGGCTGAGATCGATCATCTCTACTCCCCCTGATGCACTTTTACCGGCGGCGTGTGGTGCGCCGCCGCGCCCCCCGGCGCTTGGATGGAATGGCCCCGGCTTTGCGGCGGACTTTCACCTTCAGCTTAGGCTTTTTCTTCACGGCCTTCTTTTTGGCTTTGGCCGATGATTTGCTGCTTTTGGTTTTGTCCGGCGTGCGGCCGTAATCGTCGGCCAGGCGCACGATATCGTCCTCGCCCACGTAAGAGCCCGACTGCACTTCGATCATGTGCAATTCCTCCATCCACGGATTCGCAAGCCGGTGCACGCTGCCCGCCGGGATGAAGGTGGACTCGTTCTCATGCAAAAAGAAATCCTCGCCGTCGCAGGTGACCCACGCCTTGCCGGTCACCACCACCCAGTGCTCGGACCGGTGCGCGTGCTTTTGCAGCGACAGTTGCCCGCCGGGACGTACACATAAACGTTTCACCCTGAAGCGGGGCCCTTCGTCCATGGTCTGGAACCAGCCCCAGGGGCGGTAGACGCGCGCCTGGGCCGTGGCCTCGGTGCGGTTTTCCTTCTTCAGACGGTCCACCAGCACTTTCACATCCTGGTCGCGGGACTTGTCGGCCACCAGCACCGCATCAGGCGTGACGACCACCGCGAGGTTCTTCACGCCCAGAACGGTTGTGAGCTGCTTGTCTGTGCGCACGTATGTATCGGTGCTGTCGACAGCCAGCGCATCGCCGATCAGGGTGTTGCCTTGCGGCGTGCGTTCCAGCTCCCCGTGGAGCGCCGACCACGAGCCCACGTCTGACCAGCCCATGTCCACAGGAATCACAGCAGCCTTGGCCGTGCGTTCCATGACGCCGTAATCGATGGACTGGCTGGGCACGCTCGCGAACGCGTCCGCATCGAGCCGGAAGAAAAAGAGGTCGGTCTTGCCCTTGGCCAGCGCCTGCGCGCAAGCAGGGCCGATGGCGGGCTCGAACTTCGCCAGTTCCTCCAGGTAGCGGCGCGCCGAGAACAGGAAAATGCCAGCGTTCCAAGAATAGACGCCTTCGGCGATATACGCGGCGGCCGTTTCGGCGGTGGGCTTTTCCACGAAGCGCGAAAGCGCGTAGACGCGGCCATCCAACGCCGCACCCCGTTTGATGTAGCCGTAAGCCGTGGACGGATGCGTGGGCGTGATGCCGAACGTGACCAGATGCCCGGCCTGGGCGGCGGGCAATGCCGCTGCCACAGCCGCGCGGAACACATCGGGTTTTCGGATGATGTGATCGGACGGCATCACCAGCATCAGCGCATCGGGTTCGTCTTTCAGCAACAATGCCGCCACGGCGATGGCGGGCGCGGTATTGCGGCCCTGGGGCTCGATGACGATGGCGCGTGGCTCCACCTTCACGGCGCGCATCTGCTCGGCGACAATAAAGCGGTGCGCTTCGTTGCACACGACAATAGGAGCTTCCGATTTCAGATCGTCGCCCGCCAGCCGCAAGGCGGTGTCTTGCAGCAGGGTCTTGCCCGTCACCAGGGGCTGAAGCTGTTTTGGGAAATCCTCGCGCGAGAGCGGCCACAGCCGCGAGCCAGAGCCGCCGGACAGAATGACAGGATAGAGCTTGCCGTGCTTCATCACGTGTCCAACTCATCCCGCAGGGGCCGCGTCAGCAAGCCGTGCATCTCCGCATCGACGCCAGCATTCTGATTAAGAATGCGGTCCATGGCCTGCATGATCGGCATGTCAACGTTCTTTTGGGCGGCGAGTGTGACCACTGCCTCGGCGGTATAGACCCCTTCCGTAACGGCACGGCGCGCGCCCAGCACCTGGTCCAGCGTCTGGCCCTGGCCCA
>JAEUKM010000019.1 GCA_016793085.1 Rhodospirillaceae bacterium | reverse complement strand
CCAAAGAGAGATTTGACCGTAAGTCGACAGTTCTTTTTGACCTTCTACGCGAGTCCTGTACGAGACTACTGCGATCATTGCCGGGATAGCTTGAAATAGTGCTGTTACGAGTTCGCCAACACCGCCCAGTTGGGCCAGTCTTACTAGTAACCCTGTTAATGTGCGAACATAGTCAGGTTCTGCGCTACGAAATGTATCGGTCCCAAATATAATTATTGCAGTAGCTATAGAGGGGCTAAGCAAAAGTATGAAAAGCGTAACCAGAAGAAATCCTAATATGTTGCTGCGAGAAATGTGCATGGCCGTATCCACCCTGATCGTCATCGCTCTAAAAATAGTTGGATGAAAGTACGGTAAATAGTGATGTTTATCAACGAGTTAAGACTTTTATGATCCGTTTGTATTGAAGCGCTCGGACGTGGACCAAAATCAACAAAATACTGAGTCAAACCAAAGAGTTCTCTGGCTGTTGATTGACGACCGGCCGGGGAATGCCGGGCAGGTGCGGGGCGTGGCGGAAGCCTTGTCCGCTGAAATGAACTGGCCACGCGAGGGCGCGGGCTCGCCCTTCGTTGAAAAGAAAATCGCCTACACCTCGCTGGCAAAGTTGCCCAACATCGTGCGCGGCTCGTCGCTGGTGGGCGTGACACCCGAGACTGCCGCTGGTCTGAAGGTGGATGGCGCATCGGGTCATGCCTGGCCCGATCTGGTCATCGCGGCGGGACGGCGCACGGCACCCGTGGCGCGCTGGGTGAAGAAAGCTGCCCAAGGCCAAGGCAAAAAAACACTTATCGTGCAGGTGATGAACCCGGGCCGGGCCGGGTCCGACGCGTTCGACCTGATCGCCGTGCCGAAGCACGATTGCACCAGGCCCGACGGCGATGCGCCCAACGTCATGCGCATCACCGGCGCGCCGCACCGTTTTTCGCCCGCGCGGCTTGAGGCCGAGCGCCAGGCCTGGGCCGGCCTGATGACCGGAATCCCGCGTCCGTTTATCGCGCTGTTCGTGGGCGGGGCCACCAAGGCGCGCCCGTTTCCGGCCGAGCTGGCCTCGGACCTCGCAACCAAGGTCAGCGCGGCGGCGGCCGAACTGGGCGGCTCGGTGCTGCTCAGCACCTCGCGGCGCACGGGCTCCGAGGCGGAAGCGGCCTTGCTCGCGGCGACGCCTGAGCCACGCCACACCTTCATTTGGGGCCGCGACGGCGAGAGCGGCAAACCCAACCCGTTCGCAGGCTATCTGGCGCTGGCCGACGCGGTGGTGGTGACGGGCGATTCCGTCTCCATGTGTTCCGAGGCGTGCGCCAACACCGGGCCCGTCTATATCTATGCGCCGCGCGGCATGGTGTCGGCCAAGCACGCACGCCTGCACCGCGACCTGTTCGCGCTGGGCGCGGCGCGGCCGTTCTCGCTGTGGCATCACGGCGGCACGTTTGAGGACTGGACGCACGCGCCCGTCAACGCCGCCGCCGAGGTGGCCCAGCGCATCGCCGGGCTATTGAAAGAAGCTGGCCTTCCAAGAAAGCAGGCTTCCTGAAAGCGCGTCCCTGAAACAATCTTGACATACGAGAGATTGGACCGCGTCACCCTCCCTGGTTGACTTTCGCCCGCGCCCCATATTTTACTTCCCGCAGGTGACTAGCGTGGGGGTTTTCATGATGCGGATGTGGGGCGCGGTGTGTGCCGTGGCGGGCGTATTGACGGCGGTTGCGGCCGAGGCGCGCAAGCCCATCGAGGTATACGGCAAAGATCCGGAGATTTCGAACGTCAGGCTGTCGGCCGACGGCGCCAAAGTGGCGATGATCCAGGTCGAGAACGGCGGCAATCCGACGCTGCTGGTAATGGATCTCGCCACCCGCAAGGCGGTGGGCTTCGATCTTGGTGAGTTGAAAGTCCGCCAGATCGAGTGGAGCAGCGACCGGCACATGCTGGTGTACGCCTCGAAAACCACGCGCATGATGCAGTTCCGTTCATCACTGGTCGAATTCTGCGGGGTGTTCTCCATCAACACCGAGACTCGGGCCGATATGACGCAACTGCTGGTGAAGAACGACGATTTGGCCCTGCAATCCAGCTTGTGCGACGTGGAAAGCCACCTCTGGAACGACCGCGGTGACGTGCTGATGAGCGCGCGTGCGATCGGCGGGTCGAGCAGAAGCATGGAAAGCGTACGCGCCAAGGGCGATGCAACCGGCGTTGCCGGTGAAGTGGCCTTGTACCGCGTCAGCGGCGAGAACGGGCGCGGCGAACGCATCGCCCGTGGGATCGATTCCACGCGCGCCTGGATCACCTCGCCCAAGGGCTATGTGATCGCCCGTGTCGAGCACGCCCAGCGCGCCAACCGTTACCGGATCATGATCCCGACGAATAAGGAGCGGTTGGGAGACTGGAAGACCGCATTCGCCGAGGAAACCGAAATTCCCACGCTGTCGATCTATGGCGCGACCGCCGACGAAAGCGCGCTGATTATCGGCACCCGTCAGCAATCGGGGCTGTTCGCCCTGTTCGAGATGTCGCTGAAAGACGGCAGCATCGGCAAGCCGCTGTTCGAGCCCGATGGCGTGGACATCGATGATGCCATCACCGACCCCTATACTGGGCATGTGGTGGGTGCGACGTATAAATACGCGCGCACCGAGCAGATTTTCTTCCAGAACGATCTGCAATCCACGCTGATTGCACTACAGAAAGCTCTGAAGGACTGGCAGACCGTCAATCTGGTGTCGTGGGACAAGGCGCGCAAGAAATTCGTGATTTTCGCGCAAGGCAATGTCAGCGCCGGTGATTTTTTTCTGTTCGATGTTACCAAGGGCAAGTTGGAGCATCTGGCCTCGATGCGCCGCGCATTTAAGGGCCCCGACATCGCGCCGGTGCGCTCGTACTTCTACAAAGCGCGCGACGATATGCCGATCCACGCTTTCCTGACTTTGCCGCCCGGCACGCCTGAGGGGGCGGAGCCCAATGGCCTGCCGCTGGTGGTGCTGCCACATGGTGGCCCAGCCCAGCGCGATGCGGTGACCTTCGATTACTGGGCTCAGGCGTTGGCCTCGCGCGGCTACGGTGTGCTGCAAATGAATTTCCGGGGCTCGGAAGGCTACGGCGGGCCGTTCCAGTATGCCGGCTATGGCGAATGGGGCGGAAAGATGCAGGACGATGTGACCGACGGCGTGAAAGACCTGATCGAGAAGGGACTCGCCGACCCCGCCCGCGTCTGCATCGTTGGCGGCAGCTACGGTGGTTATGCGGCGCTGGCAGGCGCTGCCTTCACGCCCGAACTTTATAAATGCGCGGTGTCGGTGAACGGCCTGTCGGATCTCGGCCGCTTCTTAAGCTGGCAGGCCAACCGTTATGGTGCAGAAAGTTCCACTTATGAATTTTGGATGCGTTCTATCGGCAACCCCAGCGAAGACGGCGAGATGATCAAGGCCCGCTCGCCGGCGCACGGTGCCGGAAACATCCGCGCCGATGTTCTGCTGATTCACGGCGAGGACGACACCATCGTGCCCTTCGAGCAAAGCAAGATGATGCACGACGCGCTGAAAGATGCGGGCAAGCCCGTGGAACTGGTCAGGCTCGACGGCGAAGACCACTGGCTTTCAACCGCCAAAACCCGCACCGAGATGCTGAAAGCCATGGAAGGCTTCCTGGCCAAGCACATCGGCGGGTAGGGGCTGCTCGCTTCCAGGGTTTTAGTAAAAATTACCCTGGATTGCCTCCCCGAAACGGGCCATGAGAAGGGCATCTTTTTAAGGATGCGCCTATGCCGCGGTTTGCCGCCAACGTCAGCATGCTGTTCACCGAAGCGCCCTTCATGGAGCGTTTCGCGCTGGCCAAGGCCTGCGGCTTTGCGGGCACGGAATGCCAGTTCCCCTACGAGGTGCCGCCGGGCGAATTCGGCGACAAGGTGGCCATGTCCGGCATTCCCCTGGTGCTGTTCAACGCCCCGCCGGGCGATTACGCGGGCGGCGAGCGGGGCATCGCGGCGCTGGCCGGGCGCTCGGGCCAGTTCCGCGACAGCCTGAAAACCGTGCTGGACTATGTGGAGTACACCGAGTGCAAGCAGGTGCACGTCATGTCCGGGATCGTCCCTGAGGACGACCAGGTGGAGGCCGTGGACGTGCTTTTGAAGAACCTGGAATACGCGGGCGATCTGCTGGCCAAGGAAGGCGTCCGGGTGCTGGTGGAGAACATCAACCTGCCGGGCTACATGCTGCGCACGCCCACCCAAGCCGCCGAGATCGTGCGGGCGCTGAACCATAAGAACGTGAAGCTTCAGTACGACGTGTTCCACGCCCAGACGCTGGAAGGCGGAATTACCGCGTTCATCGAGAACAACATGGACCTGATCGGGCACATCCAGGTGGCGGGCGCCCCCAACCGCGACGAACCCGACGCGCTGGGGGAACTCAACTGGGGCTACATCTTCGACCTGTTGGACGCGCACGGGTATGCGGGCTGGATCGGGGCC
>JAEUKM010000012.1 GCA_016793085.1 Rhodospirillaceae bacterium | reverse complement strand
GTCGCCTTCCGCCCCGAGCTGAGCCGCTTGATACACCCCGAAGCTATGGTGGTGGCGCCGGCACCGCATGTGGCGCTGCAAACCCTGGTCGACTCCGCGCGCGCTGTGAACCCGGCTAAGGTTTTAACGCGCATCGATTATCCGTGGTTCGAGGACAGCCCCTACATTGCCCGCCTGGAAGACCAGACGACGGACCAGGTCACACTCATTGCGCTTGACCCCGGCACGGGCCGGGTGCTGCGCCACGGCGGCCTTAGCGACTGGCCTATCGAACTCGCCTTCGAAATCCATTTCGATCTGGTCTCAGGCGATCCTGGCGAGCGCGTGGTTGGGCTGGTGGGGCTATTCATCTTCAGCATGGCCGTCATGGGCCTGTTGATCTGGTGGCCCGGCTGGCGCGGCGTGAAACGCTCCTTCGCCGTCAAGTTCTCCTCGGGTTCTATCCGCGCCACGCGCGATCTGCACCGTGTTTACGGTACCGTCATCGCCGCCGTCATTCTGCTGGGTGCGGGCACCGGCATTGGTCTCGCCTGGAAGCCCTGGTTCCAGGCCGGGCTGGATAAAGTGACGGTCATGGCGGACTGGCCGCCCAAGGCAAGCCCCGGCACCTGTGAACAGACTTTATCCGCCGACGACGTGGCCGCCGCGGCGCAAACCTATGAAGACGGCGCGCGGCTGAAAAGCGTGCGCTTTACGGCGCGCAAGACCGGCCCAGTGACCGTTCATCTTCACTCGAAAACCCTGTCGCGCCCGCGCGCGGCCGACCGCGTGCTTGTAGATGCCTGTACCGGCGTTGTGCTGGGCGCAAAAGATGCCGACCTGGTGCCCTGGGGCGATCAGGTCCTCGACTGGCTGCTGCCCATTCATACCGGCGAATGGCTGGGCCTGCCCGGCCGCATCCTGATGCTGGTAATGGCGCTGTCGCTGATCGGCTTGGGCGTCACGGGTTACGTCATCTGGTCAGCGCGTAACGCCAAGTCCCGCACAAAGCAAACCGCCGCAACCGCCGAAGCCCGCTAGGGCATTACGCACGAAAAACTGTCGGCAGAGTCCGTGGGCCCGCCCTTGTAGCGCACGACTTGCGGATACACGCAGAGGGGCCGTTGGAACACGATCTTGCGGTTTTCGCCCTTGGGATTGTCGAACTTGGTCGCCACCAGCCGCGCAGGTGCGGTTCCGGTTTCGACCCATTTTTCCAGGGCCACGGCAATGTCGTGCGTGGCATCCCGCACCGGCGGTTCGGAATCGCGCGTGGCGCTATTGAAATACGTGGCCCCCGGCCCGCCCGCACAATGTTCCATCCCCGGCACCATGAACAGGCGCAGGAAGCTCTGGGTATCGGTGCGGCGCGCCTCAGCGGTCTTGGCGCTCGAACGCGCTTCGACTGCCTCATAGTAATTGATGGCCTCGCCCGCTGCTCCCACAGGGTCCTGCCAGCCCATGAACATCAGCAGCTTGCCGCCGCGCGCCTTGAAGCGGCTGATGTCGGGGTTATTGGCATTGAACGTGGCCGCGATCTTGTTGTTCACCACGTCGATATCGCTGCCCCAGTTGAAGGTCCACCAGTTCCAGTCGGGGTTGTCGTACACCCAGTAGCGGAAGAAATCGGTGCGCTGCGGTTCCGTGGGCTTGTTGGGGTTGGCCCAATATCCGCTCCAACCGGGTTTGTCGGTATCTTCCTCGGCCGAAACGCCTTCGCTGCCGAAAGGAAAGCCGGGATAAAGCTGCTGGCCCGTGCGCGCATCCTTGGGCCCGGCGTAGATTTTCTTCGCCGTTTCAATTTGTTCGGCAGTGAGACATTCATCGTTCTCAGCGCCTTTGCATTTCAGGCTGTTGATATCAAAGGGGCATGACGGCGGATCGTTGATCACACCGTCCTTCACGCCATCCAGCGCATCGCACTTGGCCGTCACCGCGCGGGTAATCATCGGCAGCTTGGCGTTGGGAATAATCTGCGTACTGTCGTCGCCCTTGCGGTGATTGGCGATATAGTTCCAAAGAAAAGCAAAATTCAGGTGGGTGCGGTTGTTACCGGGTGCGCCCGCGATGATGCCGTCGAAATCCTCGGGGTAACGCTGGGCCTCGGACAGCCCTTGGTACCCGCCCGTCGAACAACCACTAAAGTAGGCGTATTTCTGCGGTGTCTGATAATAGGCCTTGGTGACCGCCTTGGCCGCGACGACGGATTCATGCACGGCGCGGTGCGAGTAATCGACAATCGATTCCGGCTTACCAATCGCAAATGTGAGTTCGCGGCCCCGGTGCCCGGTGTTGGTGCCCACGGCCACGTCGCCCGATTTCAATCGGGCAGTCATCTGGTCGTAGTAGATGTTCGAGGAATAGGCGCCGTTGCCCACCATGTGCAGGCGCTTCGTCCACACCTCGGCGGGCGGCAACCAGACCTCGAACTCGATCTCCGAGCCCGGCACCGGCGTCGCCAAGCCCCGCACGCGGCAGAAGGCGGGCATGTTTTCATACACGCGGCCCGCGCGGCCAAAGGCCGTATCTTCATTGAACGTGCCGACAATGGGTGTGGCCAGCGTGATGCGCGCGTGGGGCAGTTCAAGCTTGGACAGGCTTTCGCATGTGGCGGCGCTGGCTTGTCCTGCCGTCAGTCCCGCCAGAGCAGCCGACGCCCCCGCCAGTAGCATCCGCTTGTACGACATGCTCATGGAGCGACTCCCTATTTCGCTGTGCTGAAATCCGCGCGCAGCATCTCGGCAATCGTATTCTCGCTTTCCTCGCGGATGGTCTTCTTGATCTCGTGGAAGTTCTTCCACACCGGATCATCCACCAGCGTCTTGCGCACCTTGGCCACCGTTTCGTCGCGCCGCCCGAAGGTTTCGAGCGTGCTGTACTGGTAGACGAACAGCGAATCCCACGTACGGCCCACCGGATAGCGGTTCATGAACATCTGGTAGCCCTTCAGCACGCCTTCCTTCATCCAGCCGCTGACTTGCGGAATGACATAAGCATCCACGTACTTCCGGTACTGATCAGCCGCGTTATATTCGTAGGGAATGACGTAATAGATACTCTCGGCATCGGTACGTGCCTTCTCAGGGCCAGCACTCCACTGCAGATCGGCCGAGATGGTGTAGATGGGCCTGGCCAGTTTCAGCCCCGCGGGCGTCAGGCCGCCCGGCGCTGTGCGCTCGATCTCGTACCACGCGCGCGTGGCTTCAAAGCTGGTGAACCCCAGAATGACCAGCGCATCCCAGGTTTCCGTGTCGACGATGGGATTGAACAGAATCTGCCAGCTTTTCAGCACACCCTTTTTCAGAAGGCCCTGAAAACGCTCGGCCGCCTCGCCCTGCCAGTAGGCGCGGAAGCCAGGCCGGTCCTGTGCCGCGCAACGGTAGGCAATGGCCAGATACTGCGGACCGCCCTGGGGCGGTTCAGCGGCCGTGATCTGCCATGCGGCTGAGCCCGCAAACGCAGGGGCCAGAGCGGCGGCCGTCAGCCACTGACGCCGGTTGAGAGTGAACGCGGCTTTATTTTTCATCGGCCCCTCGGGTGTAGACCACGCGACCATCGAAGATAGTGTACTTGATTTTTACCTTCGGAATCTCGCGCGGTGGAATTTTGCGGATGTTGCGGTCCAGCACCACAACGTCGGCCAGCTTGCCTTCGGTAAGGGTGCCCTTGATGTTTTCCTCGCGCGTGCCATAGGCGGGCAGAATGGTGTAGCCGCGGATGGCTTCGTCTACGGTCAGGGCCTGCTCGGGGTGGAAGCCGCCGTCGGGCGTGCCATCCAGGCGCTGGCGCGTGACGGCGTAGTAAATATTCTCGAGCGGGTTCAGCGTGGCGACACTGCTGCGGTCGAAGCTGCCGGGCCAGTCGGAGCTTAAGACGACGTGCATGCCCTGCTCGACCATCGTGCGCCAGGGGAAGGCGAACTCGGCGCGTTCGGGGCCCAGCTTTTCCTCTAGGTCGTTGAGTTCGCGGATGAGGTGATGGGGTTGAATGTCGGCGATGGCGCCGATCTTGCCCGCCCGCGCCACATCGGCGCGCGACGGATACCAGGCATGGACCAGACGGAAGCGCCGGTCGCGCGGCGGATTGACGCGGATGGCTTCCTCGTACCAATCCATCAGCAGGCGCTGGGCTTTGTCGCCGGTGGCATGGGTGGCCGGGTCGAAGCCCAGGCGGTCCGCGCCGATAATGTCTTCCAGCATGGCGGGTTCGCTGACGAAGCGGAACGTGAAGCCACCGGAAAACTTGGGCGCATTCGCGAACGGCTTTTCCATCAAAAAGCCGTCGATGAAGGTTTTCAGCGCGCCATACCGGATGAGATCGTCGCCCGAACCAGGCGTGATGCCGTAAGCCTTGTAGTCGGCCCAATTGTTCAACGTGAGAATCGGGAAAACGCGCACCGTCAACTCGCCGCGGGCCCGCAAGTCCGTGAACAGGCTCAGTTCGGTCGTGCTGCGCTCGACCGCCGTACGGTAGGTCTTGGTCTGCGAGATTTCATCGACGCGGGCGATGTCGTGAATGCTGGTGAAGCCGTTACGGTTCAATTCCTGCAGCATCACGCGCGCGGCGATCAGGTCGCGAGCCCGCGAACGCGGCGGCAGGGCATCGGCCGTGCGCGGGCCCGCCGAGCCCAGCAGCATGCCGGTCAGTTCGCCGGTAACAGGGTCCTTCTCGTACTGGCCGTTGGTGGGGTCAGGCGAGTCTTTGGTGATGCGGATGTATTCGAACCCTTTCGAGTTCATGAAATATTCGCCGTCATACCGGCGGAGCAGCACGGGATGATCGGGCGCGATGCGGTCGATCTCGGCCAACGATGGTGTGAACGGCACAAAGGATTTGTCGCCCTTCTTTCGCGCGGCACTGGCGGCGGCCGAAGCCCAGTCGTAACCCGTGATCCACATGCCCGCGGGCACGTCGCGCACGGCTTCTTTCAAGCGCTTGGCCAGCAGCGGCATGGCGTTCACGTCGACCAGCCGGATGCCGAAGAAGAACCCCTCCACCGCATTGCCCATGTGGGTGTGGCTGTCGATCAAGCCCGGAAGCACGAATGCACCCTTCAGGTCCATGACGCGGGTGTCCGGCCCTTTCAGGCGCATAACCTCTTTATCGGAACCGACCTTGACGATGCGGTTGCCCTCGATCGCCATGGCCCGGGCCGTGGGCTTGGCCGTATCGACCGTCCAGATGTCCGCGTTGCGCAGGATCAGCGTGGCCGGGGCCGCGATAGCGGCCGGGGCCAGAACGGCGCACGCGGCGGCGGCCAGAATGGCGGG
This sequence comes from Rhodospirillaceae bacterium, assembly GCA_016793085.1. Taxonomy (GTDB): domain Bacteria; phylum Pseudomonadota; class Alphaproteobacteria; order Rhodospirillales; family Rhodospirillaceae. The sequence goes on along the minus strand of JAEUKM010000012.1, from coordinate 1,966 downwards.
GCGGAGAAATCGGCCGGGCGTCATAGGGGGTCTTTTCCTTGCGCGGTCACTCAATCCCTTTATGGGGGAGGCCGAAGATTCGGGGGCGATCCGAGATTGATTTATTGCTCACATAAATACAAAATACATTGACGCCACGCCGAGTCAACCGTATCCAGGCGCGGACCTTTCGGACGCGTATATAAAGTGACCCCTTCGAAGCCCCATTTGTCTCCGGCACCTGTCAAGCACGCATCCGCGGCGGCTGACGGCCTGGACCGCGGCGGGCCCGGTGCGGCGGGCGTGGATGCGGGCGCGGTCGAAGCGTTTCTGGATGACGTCGAGGCAGCGGGGCTTGAGTTGCATAGCCTGATGCTGCACCGCCACGGCCGGGTCGTGGCCGAGGGCTGGCGTTGGCCTTATGGGCCAGCGCGCCTGCGCGTGATGCATTCCTATGCAAAGAGTGTGACGGCCTGCGCCATTGGGCTGGCTATTGCCGAAGGCCATTTTGGCTTGAGCGACAAAGTCGTCTCGTTCTTTCCCGACAAGCTGCCCGCTGTCGTGAGCGACAATCTGGCCGCCATGACGGTCGAGGATTTGCTCACTATGCGCACCGGCCACGACGGCGAAACGGGCGGACCCACCTGGCGCGGCATCAAGACAAGCTGGATCACCGAGTTCTTCAAAATCCCCGTCGTGCATCAGCCCGGCACCACCTACGTCTACACCAGCGCGGCCAGTTACATGCTTGGCGCGATCCTGGCCAAGACCACCCGCCAAACCCTGCATGAATACCTGAAACCCCGACTGTTCGAGCCTTTGGGCTTTGAAGGCGAAACCTGGGACATCGGGCCCGATGGCTTCAATCCGGGCGGCAATGGTCTGACGTGCCGTGTTAGCGATGCATTGAAGGTAGGCATTTTGCATGCCCAGAACGGCCTGTGGCAGGGCCGCCAGCTCATCCCCGCATCCTGGATCGCGCAAGCAACACAAACGCATGCGGGCGGGCGCTACGGCTATCATTGGGTGACGAACTGGGGCGGCGCCTATTGCGCGCTCGGTATGTTCGTTCAGATGGTTATGGTGTTCCCCGCGCAAGGCGCAACCCTGGCGCTGACGGGCGCCATCGACGGCAGCCAGTTGGTCATGCCGTTCCTGGAAAAACATTTCCCGCGCACGTTCCACACGGGCCCGCTTCATAACGATGCGGCCGATGCCCGACTTCAGGCCCGGCTGGCGACGTGGCGCGATGTTCCGGCCCTGGCTTCGGCGGCCGTGGATACGGCGCGCCACTCAGATAAGCCTTACCGTGTGGCCGACAACCCCTTGGGCGTCAGGGACCTGCGTTTCGATTTCACGGCTGACCGCTGCGTGTTTCATCTGACCGACAGTGACGGCACCCATACCGTGACGGCGGGCCTGGGGGCCTGGATTGAAGGCCACACCGACATGCCGGGCCGCGACCTGCACCACGGCTACCATCTGCGCGGAGCCACCGTTGTGGCTTCGGCGGTTTGGAAAGATGCCTCGACCCTGGAGATGACCTGGATCTTCGCCGAAACCGCCTTCCGCGACACGGTCCTCTGCCGCTTTAACGGCAGTCAGGTGACATTAGAGCGCCGCGTGAACGTCAACTCTGCGGCGCGCGCCCATCCGCCCCTCTTGGGAACGCTGGCCACCGCTTAAGGCCGTGGCGCGAGCGCGCCCTTCCCAGCAATCATCCCCCGAGACAAAAAAATGGGGCGAGGCCTGTACGGGCCCCACCCCAGTTTTGAGGCAGATAGTTTCGTCTCTTAGAAGGTCGAGGAGACCGAGAACTTGATCTGGCTGGGCTGGCCCTTCGAGATGATGAAGCCGCCCGTGCCGTCGAAGTAACGCTTGCCGCCGACGTTCTGGCCGTTGATGCGGAAGGTCGTATCGTGGCCGTTGATGTCCATGGTGTACGCGGCGCCTAGGTCAAACAGCGTATAGGCCGGGATGAACGCCT
>JAEUKM010000391.1 GCA_016793085.1 Rhodospirillaceae bacterium | reverse complement strand
AGCGCCGCAACCGCGACGCTGGTTCGCGCCAAGGTTGCTATGGCCGTGGTCCGAACCAAGCCGCGCAGAACATTATTATAAGGCATCGCTAAAACCCCTCAGCAGATGAAAGCCCGACAAGCGCACAACCATCGTGCCCTGCCCTCATATCGTTGATTTACAAGATATTATCGGCAGCGTGGGGGCGGCGGCAAGGCCAGCAAACAGGGTAATTTTGCGCGCCGTTTTGTTCGCAGGTGCAGCAAAAACCGTGTGCGCCGACGGAGAGTTTAGGCCGCGAGGTTCTCGCCTTTGATGGCGCGGTTGAGCAGCGCCAGCGATTCCTTGAGGCCGTAAAGCGCGATGAACGAGCCCATACGCGGGCCCTGATCCTGCCCCAGCAAAATCTGGTACAGCGCCTTGAACCAGTCGCGTAAGCCCGGAAATGTCACCGGATGGCGCTTGCCCACTTCGAACACCAGGGTCTGCAAAGACTCAGCGGTCGGTTCGTCTGTGAAAGCGACTAGGCTGTCGCGCAAATCCGTCAGCGCCTTCACCTCGTCGGGTGTGGCGGCGCGGTAGACCTTGGTGGGCTTCACGAAGTCTTGATAGTAGGCGACCGCGTACTTCACCAACTTATCAAGCAGCGGCGCCGTCGCGGGCGAAGCCCCCGGCGCATAACGCGACACGTAAGCCCACATCACCTCGGGCCCTTCGGCGTGGCAGACGCCGGCGAGATTCAGAAGCAGCCCGAATGTCAGCGGCACTTTCTCCGTCGGCGGCGCGCCGTGGTGAATGTGCCAGACCGGATTGTCGAGTTTCTTGGCGTCGTCCTCGGCCGGGAACTTTTCCAGAAAATCCACGTACTCATCGACGGCCTTGGGGATAACGTCGAAGTGGAGGCGCTTGGCCGTTTTGGGCTTCTGGTACATGAACAGCGCCAGGCTTTCCGGCGGCGCGTACTTCAGCCAGTCATCAACCGAGAGGCCATTCCCTTTTGACTTGGAAATCTTTTGGCCCTGTTCGTCCAGGAACAATTCGTACGTCAGATTCTGCGGCGGCACGCCGCCGAGGATTTGACAGATGCGGCTGGACAGGCGCACGGAATCGATCAGGTCCTTGCCCGACATTTCATAATCGACACCCAGCGCGTACCAGCGCATGGCCCAATCGCACTTCCATTGCAGCTTGGTGGCGCCACCCGTGACCAGCGTTTCCACTTTCTCGCCCGTCTCGGTCACGTAAACGATAGTGCCCGCCTTCACATCGCGGTGGACGACGGGCACTTGCAGCACCACGCCGGTCTTAGGACACACCGGCAGAAACGGCGAATAGGTGGCGCGGCGCTCGGGGCCTAATGTCGGCAAGATGACGTTGATAACGTCGTCGTAGCATTCCAGCACGCGCAACAGCGCCTTGTCGAACTGGCCTGACTTGTAACACACGGTGGAGCTTTGGAATTCGTACTCGAAGCCGAAGCTGTCCAGGAACGCTTTCAGTCGGGCGTTGTTGTGCGCGCCGAAGCTGTCATGCGTGCCGAACGGATCGGGGATGCTGGTGAGCGGCTTGCCGAGATGCTGTGCGATCATCTCCTTGTTGGGCACGTTGTCGGGCACCTTGCGCAGGCCGTCCATGTCGTCGGAGAAAGCAAACAAGCGCGTCTTCACGCCCGGCACCGCCAGCTCGAAGGCGCGGCGGACCATGGTGGTGCGCACCACTTCGCCGAAGGTGCCGATATGGGGCAGACCCGACGGCCCGTAGCCCGTCTCGAACAGCACGTAACCCTTCTCGGGCACTTTGCCCTTCAGCCGCTCGTCCCACAAAGCGCGGGCTTCCTGGAAGGGCCAGGCGTTTGAGGTGCGGGCCAAAGGTGCGAGAGAATCGGAGGCGGTCATGGGCGAAAAAGCGTCAAAATGCGTGGAGAAATGGGCGGGAAACGATGGCTGTGTGTAGGGGGCAGGCTGGTTGGGGTCAAGCTGCCCTTGCGCTGGTTCACGGGGCCCCGTAAGCCTGCGTTATATATAAGCGATTCCACGCGAAATGAACCATTCGCCCTCTACCCCGCCATCACCGCCGCCCGGCCCCCGCCGCGTCATGCTGCCCCCGGCCTACATCGTCGTGGCCGAATGGTCCGAGGCCGCCGTGCTGGACCCCGACGGCGAAGTGAAGGTGCTGGAGCCCAAGGTTGCTGCCCAGGTTGTAGCGAAACAGGATCTGCTGGTGTGCCACGCCCGCGCCACGGCGGCGCGGCTGCATCTCGAGCGCTTCAAGGCTGCCGACGCGCTGGAACTGTTCGCCTTCGTGCGGCCCGCCACGTTCGCCGTGCCGACGGTGGACGGCCTCGCCAACGCCCTCAACCTGCCGCGCGCGGGAAACATCGAGGACCGCCCGGCCCTCTTGGCGCACATTTGCATCACCTTGTTGAACGAACTGACCGCGCTGCCCGAGCTTGAAGCCAAGACCCTGCGCGCACTGGCGTCCAGCATGTTGCGCGCCCGCTGGCCCTGGGGCCCCAGCGTGATGATGGCCCTGGGCGGCAGCGCCGACGACACTGGCTCTTACGGCGCCGGCGCGGGCTTGCGCGTGTGGACGCGCCTGCCCGAATGGCAGGAGCGCGCCCCGCCCGCACCGCCCGGCAACCAGCCCGTGGGCCTGGAGGAAACGCGCGCGCGGCTTGAAGACCTGCTCGGCCCCGACGCCGAACGGCGCGCGCCGCAGGTGGAGTTTTCCGCCGCCGTCACCGACGCCTTTCAGCCGCGCGACGACGCCGAAACGCCCGCCGTCGTGCTGGCCGAAGCGGGCACCGGCGTGGGCAAGACGCTCGGCTACATTGCGCCCGCCAGCGTGTGGGCGGAGAAGAACGAGGGGACAGTGTGGATTTCCACCTTCACCCGCAATCTTCAAAGACAATTGAACGACGAACTGACCCGCCTGGTGCCCGACCCCGACGAGAAGAAACGCCGCGTGGTCATCCGCAAGGGCCGCGAGAATTACCTGTGCCTTCTGAACCTGGAGGAAGCCGTCAACCGGCTGAACACCCAACCCGCCGATGCGATTGTATTGGGCCTCATGGCGCGCTGGGCGCTGGCCACCGAAAATGGGGACATGATCGGCGGCGACCTGCCCGGCTGGCTGATCGAGATTTTCGGCCGCGAGAAAACTCTGCCCCTCGCCGACCGTCGCGGCGAGTGCATCTATGCGGCCTGCGCGCATTATCAAAAATGCTTCGTCGAGCGCACCGTGCGCCGTGCGCGCTATGCGGATATTGTCGTGGCCAACCACGCGCTGGTGATGGTGCAGGCGGCCATGGGCGGCCTGGATGACGCCACGCGGCCCACACGCTACGTGTTCGACGAAGGCCACCACATTTTCGAGGCCGCCGATTCCGCGTTCTCGGCGCACTTGAGCGGACTTGAGGGCGCGGACTTGCGCCGCTGGCTCCTGGGCGCGGAAGATCGCGGATCAGGACGTGCGCGCGGCTTGAAAAAGCGCGCCGAGGATTTGATCGCCGCTGGCACGTCATCGCCCGATGCGCTCATCGCAGCGCTGGAAGAGACTTTGAACGCAGTGCGCGCCCTGCCCGGCCCCGGCTGGCGCAACCGCATCAGGGACGGCGAACCGCATGGTGCGGCTGAAACCTTCCTACAACTGGTGCGCCAGCAGGTTCAGGCCCGCGCCGATGCGGCCTCGCCCTATTCGCTGGAAACCGAAACCACGGCCCCCGTCGACGGCCTGCTGGAGGCCGCCGATGCGTTGGATGAAAAACTGCGGCGTCTGGAATCGCCGCTGAAACATCTCATCGCGGGCTTCAAAGCCAAACTGGATGCCGATGCGGCCACGCTGGATACGGCCACGCGCATCCGCATCGAATCACTCATCCGCACGCTAGAACGGCGCGGCCTGATGCAGGTGATCGCCTGGCGCGACATGCTGAAGGCCCTGCGCACCGCGCCGCCGCCGGAATTCATCGACTGGATGAGTGTGGACCGCGCCGACGGCCATGACATCGACGTGGGCCTGCACCGCCACTGGCTGGACCCGACCCTGCCCTTCGCGCGGGCTATCGCCGACCAGGCCCATGGGATTGCCGTGACGTCGGCCACGTTGCTGGACGGCAGCGGTGACCTGGAGGTCGACTGGGCCGCCGCAGAGCGGCGCATGGGCGCGGCGCACCTCGGCGCGGACATTTTGCGCAGCGCGCAAGCCTCGCCGTTCAACTACGCCCAAAACACGCTGGTGCTGGTCATCACCGATGTGCGCAAGGATGACACGGACACGGTCGCGGCAGCCTTCCGCGAACTGTTCCTGGCGGCAGGCGGCGGAGCCTTGGGGCTGTTCACCTCTATCGCGCGGCTGCGCGGCGTGCACAAGCGCATCGCATCGCCATTGGAACATTCGGGCCTGCCGCTTTATGCGCAGCACGTGGACGACATGGATACCGGCACGTTGGTGGATATTTTCCGGGCCGAGGAAAATGCCTGCCTGCTGGGCACCGATGCGCTGCGGGAAGGTGTCGACGTGCCGGGGCGTTCACTGCGCCTCGTAGTATGCGACCGCGTGCCATGGCCGCGCCCCGACATAGTGCACAAGGCGCGCCGGGCGTTCTTCGGCAAGCGCTATGACGACGCGGTGACGCGCCTGCGCCTGAAACAGGCCTTCGGCCGCCTAATCCGCCGCGCCACCGACCGCGGCGTATTCGTGATGTTGGACTCGTCGCTACCGTCACGCTTGCGCGGCGCGTTCCCCGTCGATGCGCGTTATGAACGGGTGGGCTTGGCCGAGGCCATTGGCCTCATCAAGCAATTCCTTACTGCGGCGGCTCCGCCGCCGTTGTAGTGGGCGCTTCGGCAGCGGCTATCTCACGCACGGCGGCCGTGATGGGCGACACACCGATTAGCGCTTCACCGCGCTGAAAGACCAGCCGCCCGCTCTCGCGCGGCACGCACACGCCTTTCTTGCCGTCGGGCAGCGCCAGATTGGCCAGATCATCACGCGGAATGCGGATGGGCGTGACCGGCGAGTGCATGCCCCAGTTGGTTTCGCGCGGGGCGCCCACGAACATTAGCGTCCAGTAGCGCGCCACCGGCATCCAATGAAGCTGGTCGTAGTCCTTGTACTTGAAGCCCAGCACATCCTGCATCTCGGCATCGGTCACGTTGGCATCGAACGCGCACAGTGTCGACCACTCCCACTCGGTATAGGGCCCAAGATCGACAACCGTGCTTTCGCCCATAAAGGCGTAGCGCAGCTTCTTCTGGAAGGCGCGCTCCTTCTGCGATTCCGGCCCGCCCGTGCGGTTGTAAAGAACGTAGATCGTCAGCGGCGCCAGCGAGAGCACCAGCATCAGGGCCACAGCCTTCATGAACGTCGGCGACGGTTTCTTGATCGGCATCAGGGTGTCCTGCCTTGGGCCTGTTACAAAATCAGCGTAACATCGCACCGCACCATACTGGCACGAACCAACATGGCAACACCTCAGTTGAGCGCCCCCAAACCCGTTACCGCCCCCAGTCGTGGCACGGACGACACCTGGGGCTCGGTCGCGCACTACCGCCAGGAAGGCGGATTGCACGTCATCGACGTCAATGCCGCTGCGGTGGCGCAATTATTCAGCGGGCTCGACCCTGCCCCTTTCCGCCACAAAGATATGGACCCGGAAGTGGAAGGCTACATCACAGCAGCCCTGCGCGAGATCGGCGACCCATCGAAAGCGAAATTGGTGATCCATCTGCCCGCGCCCGAAGCCGAAAGCACAGCGGGCCACGGGCTTGCGGATGCCATTCATAATTACTTTTCATACCGGGCCTGGGCCGCCAGTGAAGACTTGAAGCGGCTACTGCGGACGGGCGCGGTATCTCTCGCCATTGGCATCAGCTTTTTGTTTCTGTGCCTGCTGTCGCGCCAGCTTCTGTTCGGTGGCGGGGCGAGTGCCGCCACCACCATTACTAAAGTTTTGGATGAAGGCCTGTTGATTATCGGCTGGGTCGCCTTGTGGAAGCCCTTAGAGATCGCGCTGTACGAATGGTGGCCCCTGTGGCGCAGCATCCGCCGCCACCGGGCCCTGAAGAACATGCCCATCGAAGTGCGCGGGACCGACGCCGCGAAATAAACGAGAAACAAAAAGAGCCGGGGTTGCCCCCGGCTCTTTCGGTTCGTTCTGTGGGCAGGACCTTAGAAATCCATACCGCCGCCGCCCGGCATGCCGCCGCCACCGCCCATCGGGGGGGCATCGGCCTTGGGCAGTTCGCCGATCATGGCTTCGGTGGTGATCAACAGGCCCGCGACCGAGGCCGCGTCCTGCAGGGCCACGCGCACGACCTTGGTCGGGTCGACGATGCCGGCCTTGATCATGTCCACGTACTTGTGGGTCTGCGCATCGAAGCCCTGGTTGATTTCCTTGGCTTCGGCCACTTTGCCGGCCACAACCGCACCGTCTTCGCCGGCGTTTTCGGCGATCTGGCGCAAGGGCTGGCTCAGCGCACGGCGGACAATGTCAACGCCGACGCGCTGGTCGTCGTTGTCGGTGTCGATCTTGCCCAGGCGCGAGGAGGCGCGCACCAGCGCGACGCCGCCGCCCGGCACGATGCCTTCTTCAACGGCCGCACGGGTGGCATGGAGCGCGTCATCAACGCGATCCTTCTTCTCTTTCACTTCCACTTCCGTCGCACCGCCGACGCGGATCACGGCAACACCGCCGGCCAGCTTGGCCAGGCGCTCTTGCAGCTTTTCACGGTCGTAGTCCGAAGTCGTGTCGTCGATCTGGCGACGAATCTGCTCGCAGCGAGCCGAGATATCGGCCTTCTTGCCGGCACCGTCGACGATGGTGGTGTTGTCCTTGTCGATCGAGATCTGCTTGGCGGTGCCCAGCATCGACAGGTTGACGTCTTCCAGCTTGATGCCGAGTTCGTCGCTGATCAGCTGACCGTTGGTCAGGACCGCGATGTCTTCCAGCATGGCCTTGCGG
>JAEUKM010000384.1 GCA_016793085.1 Rhodospirillaceae bacterium | reverse complement strand
CACACAGCGCGGTGATTGTGCGGCATGCAGACCCAATCGTGCGCCGGGCATTGACCGCGCGGCTACGGGGCCTGTGCCGGGCCCATCGCGTCGCCCTGCTGGTGGCCGGGGATTGGCGGGCGGCCGTTGTTTTCAATTGTGACGGCGTGCATCTGCCGGAGGTTACTTTGAACCATGTCACGCCCGGGCTGCGTTTATGGCGGCGCTCGAAAGGCATCATCGTCACTGCCGCGGCCCACAGCGCCCGCGCCCTGCGCTGCGCCCGCGCGCAACATATCGATGCCGTGCTGCTGTCGCCGGTATTGCCTACAGCCAGTCATCCTGACCGGTTAGCCCTAGGCCGCGTGCGGTACGCCATGATGGCCAGGACGGCACGTGTGCCGGTGGTGGCGCTGGGCGGTATCACACGCACCACCGTGCGCGCGCTGAACGGCACACGCACATCGGGTGTGGCTGGAATCGGTTTTGCCTTGAGTTAAGCGGAATTAGAAGCGCAGCTGAACGCCGACACGAGCGCCGGTGCCTTGCGGCGCGCTGGCGCCCGGAGCCGCCGAGGCCAGGCCCGGGGTGGACAAGCGGCTGCCCATGAAGGCATCGGCGTTGAAGCGGATGCCGGGGCTGATCTGGTAGATACCGCCCAGCATCCACTGATTGTTGTCGATGCTGCGGCCCGTGAAGGCGGGCGAGGCTTCACCCATGGAGTAGGTCAGGCGCACGTCAAACGCGCCGACGCCGTAACCGAAACCCGCCTGCCAGGACTGCCACGATTGCAGATTACGCATCAGCACGCTGTCGCTCATGCCGGTGATGGCGCCTTGCAGGTAGAAGCCCGCGTAGCCCACCGATGCGCCGAAGTTGAAGGCCGATGAGGTGTCGGGCGCCCACAGCAGCGGACGGTCGGCATAGCGGGCGAACACGCCCACCTGGCCGCCGTAGATGGAGGTGGAGTAGCGCGCGGCAAAGTCCTGCACCAATGTGGAGGTGCCCACCAGGCTGTAGGACACAGGATCGGTGGCCGACACCGGCAGCGTGACCATGCCGTAGGCGGGCGTGACCGCGCCGATCGTCAGTTCAGACGAGGAACTTAAGGCCGTTTCTCCGCCGACAAGGCGCGCGTCCTGGGCCTGGGCCGAAGCAACGGCCCCGGCGGCCCAAACAGCAGCGGCAAAAACGGCGGATTTCAGAGCGGCGGACATAACACTGTTAACCTTCGACCCGACACTATCCACAGGGGCCGGGCCCAGCAATACCAAGGGTGGGCCAGCGCGCAAGTTAAGAAACAATGTGACAAATAATCCACAAAACCGGCCTGGGAGAGGTTTTTTGTGGCAGGAAACACCCGGTTTTACGGGCGATTTGGCGGCGCGTTCCGCATCCCATCCACAAGGCATGGAAAACCGCGACTCGGAGACTGGTCAGCCTTCGCCGCGGGTCTTGGTTTTGTGGGGCTCGGCGTTCTTTTCCAGGAACTCGATCACCATGCCGGCGATATCCATGCCGGTGGCGTGCTCGATGCCCTCCAGACCGGGCGTGGAGTTCACTTCCATCACCACCGGCCCGTGATTCGAACGCAGCATGTCGACGCCGCAGACGTTCAGGCCCAGGATCTTCGCCGCACGCACGGCGGTCGAGCGTTCCTCGGGCGTGATCTTCACCGCCACCGCCTTGCCGCCGCGGTGCAGGTTCGAGCGGAACTCGCCCGGACCGCCGGTGCGCTGCATGGCGGCTACCACCTTGCCGCCGATGACGAAGGCGCGGATGTCGGTGCCGCCGGCTTCTTTGATGAACTCCTGCACCAGGATGTTCGCTTCCACGCCGCCGAAGGCCTCGATGACGCTTTTCGCTGACGAGCGCGTTTCCACCAACATCACGCCGATGCCCTGTGTGCCTTCAAGCAACTTAATCACCAAGGGGGTTCCGCCCACCATGTCGATAAGGTCGTCAGGTTGGCTGGTGACATGAGCAAAGGCCGTGACCGGAAGCCCGATGCCTTTGCGCGAGAGCAACTGCAGGCTGCGCAGCTTGTCGCGCGAGCGGCCGATGGCCACCGACTCATTCAGCGAATAGACGCCCATCATTTCGAACTGACGCACAACGGCGAGACCATAGTGCGTGATGGATGCGCCGATACGCGGGATGACCGCGTCGAAGCCTTCCAGGCTGCGGCCCTTGTATTTCACCTCGGGCCGATGCGAGGCGATGTTCATGTAGCACTTCAGCGTATCGAACACTTCGATATCGTGCCCGCGCGTGCGGGCCGCCGCCACCAGACGCTGGTGCGAATACAGACCGGCATTGCGCGCCAGCATGGCCAGTTTCATCGTGCAGTCCCCAGTGATTGCAGTCGTGTGATGCGGCGTTGCGTCGTTTTTATCGGTGGGGCCGTTGACCCCCGCAGTTGTCTTTGACCTTACTCTTTGGGTCTTTGAAGGCAAGCCCCCACGAAGCCAAAGAAGTGTTTGTTTACAATGTGTTAAATGTTGCAACGCGGTTGAATAACGGGCATAGCCCAGGCTATCAGAGGGCTTATGCGCGCCTGGCTTTTTTGCGCTTTTTTGCTTTCTTGCGGATGACGAAGGCCCGCGCCGGGTCCACCAGATAACGCCGCCTGAGGGCCTGGCGGCCCAGGAGCATGCGAAAGCCCATGACATCGCGATTGGTCAGGGTCAGCTCGATGGGGTACTGGGATTTACCGATCTTCAGGAGCGTGCGGATGACGGGGCGTTCCTCGCGCCGACCGCCGGAGTCGGTGACGGCCCGCGTGTCGATCAGAAGCGCTACGCATTTGATCTCGGGCGTGCTCTTGCGCTGAATGGGATGCACGTAAAAGCGCACGTAGGACGCGCCATCCCGTGTAAATGGGGTCACCCGGAACGCATGAAGTGCCGAGGTGCGCGCGCCCGTATCCAGCTTCGCTTTTATTTTTTTGACCTTCAGGCCCGGCAGACGCACCCACTCGCGCCAGCCGACGATTTTCTTTTTGCGCTTGGCGGGCGCCGTACTGCTGAGAGGTTTTTTCTTGACGGCGACCACGATTGCCTTCGGTGTTGTTCCCGCCCCCGAAGTTAGCCGTCTTTGCGCCGTTACACTAGTTTGGCCTCTGTCCTAGAAGGCCAGCTTGGCCCCGCCCAGCATACCGATGCCGTCCCAGTTCACGCCTGTGGCGTCGCGCTGGTCGGTGTAAAAGCCCACCAGACCCAGATTGATGCCGGGGCCAATACGATAGGCGCCCTGGATGGTGGTGCGGTCGATCTTTTCTTTCAGCACGGCGTTGGGCGTGGGCTCGCGCAGCGCGCCCATGTGATGCGCCGAGATTTTGTAAGGCCCGATGGAATACATCACGCCCGCGGTCCACGAGCGTTCATCGCGGCTGTTGGCGGGGTTGGAGACGGCATAACTGCCCGCCACGTCCCAGCCAGCATAAGTAACGCCAACCGTGGTGCTCCAGGCTTCGTTACCATCATTCCCGCCAGTGCGCGAATCGGAGTGGAAGTAACCCGTGGCGATGCGGAACTTGCCGCCGGTGAATTTGGCTTCGTAACGGCCGGTGATATCGATGGCGTTGCTGGCCGTTGTGGCCTTGTCGAACACGCCTTCGGTGTCGGCGACGGTCGGATGGTACGAGACGCCGAACTTCACGCCGGGAAGGATGGCCGGGGTTTCGTACGTTACGCCCAGGACGTCGTTGGCGAAGCGTTTGAAGGTAAAGGCGTCCTTGACAGTGATGCCCGTGCGCGGACGGATGGCGTCGCCCAGCATTTCTTCATCGGTGGTCAGGAAGGCCTGCGGAGCCGGATCCTCAACAAGGGTGGCGCTGATGCCTTCTTTCTCCCCGACCCGCAGTTTGCCGAAGCCGGAGACGAAATCGATGTACACTTCGTCGGCGTTGCGGTCGTTGCGCGCTTCGGTCTCAAGTTCGATCACCGCACGCACTTCCAGGCCGTTATCAAGGACCGTCTTGCCCTCGAAATACACTTCGCCATCCGTCAGCATGCCGGTGGAGTTGAGTTTTTGCCCGGGCGCATTGTCCTGATCGGCCACGAAGAAATACTGGCGCAATTTGCCGCCGACGCTGAGTTTGATGGGTTCTTCGGCTTGCGCGGGCGCGGCCAGAAGGCCGGCTGCGAAAAGGCCGGTAGTGGTGAGAAAGAGCGAGCGCATCCCAAGACCCCTTTGTTTTTATCGGTCCGTTGCCGTGATCCGGTACTTGATGTTCCGGCGCTTATGTTCCGTACACTTATGTTCCGTACATGGGCATATCGCACGGGCCGTGGCCGCAACAAAAGTGTAACAAAGAATAGCGGGCGCGCACCTTACCCAAAAGCATATGGGGCGGTTAACGCCATGATTCAAAAAGAAAAAGAGGCGGCCTTGCGACCGCCTCTGGAAGGGGAGCTCTACCTGGAATTGACGTCAGCGAAAGGCAGGGCTTGAGGGGAGTTTCATCGGACGGCCGATTGGGGGCCGTCCGAAAACAGTACGGCGGTTTAGAACTCGATCTTGGTGCCGACGACGACGCCCGAGCCGTCCCACTGCACGGGAGCGGCAGCGGCGGCCGTCGCGCGGCCGGTGCGCTGGTCGGTGATGAAGCCGATGACGCCCACATCGATGCCGGGGCCGACCTTGTAGCCGGCCTGCACGCGGTAGATTTCAGACTTCTCGCGCACCAGCGGGTTTACCGTGGCGTCGCGCTTGCCCAAGTAGTAGTCGGCCGAGAAGCTCCAGGGGTAGCCCTTCCACAGGATGCCGATTTGATAGTTTTCTTCATCGGTGCTGTTGGCCGGATTCACATCCATGTAGGTGGCGCCAACAGTGACGGCGCCGGCTGTGAGGGTGGTGTTGATGTTGAAGGCTTCGATACCGTCGTTGAAGGGCGCGGTCTTGCGGTTGTCGATGTTCAGGTAACCGCCGCCGACGCGCACGCGGGTGCCGCCAAAAGTGCCTTGCCAGCGGCCCGAGATATCGACGGCGTTGTTGCGGGCGGCCGCGGCATCAAAAGTGCCTTCGGTGTCGCCCACGGTGGGGTGATAGGCGATGCCGCCCTGGAAACCGTTCACTTCGGGGGTCTGGTACATCAGGCCCAACGAGTCGGACACATAACGCTTGAAGGTCATGGCGTCGGTGATGGTCACGCCGGTGCGCGAGCGGATGGCCATTTCGCCGATGATGCGTTCATCCGTCGTACCGAAAGCTTCTGGCACCGGGTCGCCGATGAAGGACGAGTTCCAGCCTTCCTTTTCACCGATGCGGATGCGGCCCCAGGTGTGGCGGAAATCGATGTAGGCTTCGTCGGCGTTGCGGTCCGAACGAGATTCCGCTTCCTGTTCCATGACCGCGCTGACGCGCAGGCCGCTGTCCAGCGTCACCTCGCCCCTGAAGTAGATTTCGGCGTCGGTCGACATGCCGGCGGTGTTCAAGCGTTCGGTGGCCAGTTCGTCCTGGTCGGAGACGAAGAAAAAGTGACGCAGCTTGCCGCCAACACTGAGTTTGATCGGGCTTTCTTGGGCTGTGGCGGGCGCAATCAGCGCCACGGAGACCAGCGCCGTAGTGGCGGCGAACAGCTTTTTCATCGGAACGCTCCTTCGTTTTTATGACTTGCCGGACCGTCCGATCCCCACCGTGTGGAGGGCTTGGCCGCGGCACCCCTTCAATCGCGGCGCACCATAGGAAGCCTGTGTTACAGTTATGGTGACGCTTAGATGACGGTTTGATGAAAGGGCAGGTTTTGGGCGGTGTTTTGCAGCCGCCGCCACAATTGGAAAAAGAGTTTTGCCACAGAGGCTTAACAGGGCTTCGCAAGGCCCTGGCCCTTGGCTATAACAACCGGCCCCCCAAAAGTGTTTTTGGGCGGGTGATGGCCCGATTGTGAAGGTCCATGCCCGGCCCACCGAGGAATCAAGAATCCCGACCATGACGCTTACGATGCGCGCGACCGGACTTTATAAAGCGGCGGCAATCACCCTGATGGCGGCGGCGTTGGCCGCCTGTGGCTCAAGCCCCAGCGGCGACAGCTACCGCACATCGCCCGACTACCGCGCCCAGAGCCCCGGCGAGGCGGAAAACCGCGATACCATCTTCAGCCCGGGCGGCATTGGCAGCGGCATCAATCTGTTTGGCTCGGACAAGGAAGGCCGCGACGGCGCCGTGGCCGTGAACGCGTTTTTGTGGCGCGCGTCATTGGACACACTGGCGTTCCTGCCGCTGGCCTCGGTCGACCCCTTCGGCGGCGTCATCATCACCGAATGGTATGCGCCGCCCGAAACGCCCGATGAACGCTTCAAGGTCAACGTCTACATCTTGGGCCGCACCTTGCGCGCCGACGGCCTGAAAGTCTCGGTGTTCCGCCAGATCAACGACGGTCAGGGCCGCTGGTCCGACGCGCCCGTGGGCGCCGACGTGCCGCGCGAATTCGAAGACGCGGTGCTGACACGCGCGCGGCAGCTACGGCTTCAGGCTGTCGCCGAAAACGGCTAAGGCGCTTTTTCAGCGCCTCGCGCCGAACCTTATAAGCGAAAGCGGATACTCTTTTCATCCTCGGCCGGCACACGGTTTTCGCTTTTGGGGCTTTCGCCTTCACCGAATGCCGATGCGCCGGGGTAATGAGTAAAGACGATGGCTGCTGTGGAAGAACGCTACAACGTCCGCGAGACCGAGGCGAAGTGGCAGAAGATCTGGACCGAGCGCGGATGCTTCAAGGCCGAAGCCGGCTCTAAGAAACCCAAATACTATGTGCTGGAGATGTTCCCCTATCCGTCGGGGCGCATCCACATGGGCCACGTGCGTAACTACACCCTCGGCGACGTCGTGGCGCGCTTCAAGAAGGCGCAAGGCTTCAACATTCTGCACCCCATGGGGTGGGATGCGTTTGGTTTGCCCGCCGAGAACGCGGCCTTGGAGCGCGGCGTGCATCCGGGCAAGTGGACGCGCGAGAATATCAAGGTCATGCGCGAGCAGTTTTATCCGCTGGGCCTGTCGCTGGACTGGGAGCGCGAGATTTCCACCTGCGAGCCCGAATACTACCGCCACGAACAGAAGATGTTTCTGGATTTCGTGAAAGCGGGCCTGGCCTACCGCAAAGAGTCGTGGGTGAACTGGGACCCCGTGGAACATACGGTGTTGGCCAACGAACAGGTGATCGACGGCAAGGGCTGGCGGTCGGGGGCTGCAGTCGAGCAACGCAAGCTCAATCAATGGTTCCTGAAGATTACCGCCTTCAGCGAAGATTTGCTGCAGGCCCTGGAGACGCTGGAGCGCTGGCCCGACAAAGTGCGCCTGATGCAGCACAACTGGATCGGAAAATCCGAAGGTGCGCGCGTGTTCTGGCCGCTGCTGAACAAGGACGGCACGGCCCTGGGCCAGACGCTGGAAGTGTTCACCACGCGCCCGGATACTTTGTTCGGAGCCTCGTTCTGCGCCATTTCGCCGCAGCACCCGCTGGCGGCAAGGCTGGCCGAGAAAGACGCGACACTCTCTGGCTTCATCGCCGAGTGCGCCCGGGCGGGCACATCTACCGCCACCATCGAAGCCGCCGAGAAAAAAGGTCTCGATACGGGCCTGCGCGCACAGCATCCGTTTGTGGCGGGGTTGAGCGTGCCGGTGTTCGTGGCGAACTTCGTGCTGATGGAATACGGCGCCGGAGCCATTTTCGGCTGCCCGGGGCATGACGCGCGCGACATGGAATTCGCGCGCAAGTACAAACAGCCGGTCAAATGCGTTGTGGCCCCCAAGAACGAAGACGCAGTTGCTTTTGCCGCGCGGCTGGAAGCCGGCAACGAGGCCTTCACCGACGACGGCGTGATCGTGAATTCGGAGTTCCTGAACGGCCTTGGCGTTACCGACGCCAAAAGCCGCGCCGTTGCCGAACTGGAAAAGAAAAGCCTGGGCAAGGGCACGGTTCAGTATCGATTGAGGGACTGGGGTGTCTCGCGCCAGCGTTATTGGGGCTGCCCGATCCCGATTATCCACTGCCAAGCCTGCGGACCCGTGGCCGTGCCCGACAAAGACCTGCCGGTGAAATTGCCGGATGATGTAACCTTCGACAAACCGGGCAACCCCTTGGACCGCCACCCCACGTGGAAGAACGTGGCGTGCCCCACATGCGGCAAGCCTGCACAACGCGAGACCGACACCTTCGACACCTTCATCGAATCATCGTGGTACTTCGCGCGCTTCTGCTCGCCCGCCGCCGCCGACAAGCCCTTCGACAAGGCCGAAGCGATGAAATGGCTGCCGGTGGATCAGTACATCGGCGGCGTGGAACATGCGGTGCTTCATCTGCTTTATTCGCGCTTCTTCACCCGCGCCATGCAGGTGTGCGGCTACATCGACATGAAAGAGCCCTTCGCCGGGTTGTTCACCCAAGGCATGGTCTGCCACGAGACCTATAGAGATGCGAACGGAACCTGGGTCGAGCCGGGTGACGTGAAGAAAGAAAGCGGTGCGGCCACGCGCGTATCCACCGGCGCGGCCGTGACCATCGGCCGCTCGGAGAAAATGTCCAAGTCCAAGAAGAATACTGTCGATCCACAAGCCATCATCGACACCTACGGCGCCGATGCGGCCCGGTTGTTCATGCTGTCCGACTCGCCGCCCGAGCGCGACCTGGAATGGACCGATGCCGGCATTGAGGGCGCGTGGCGCTACATCAACCGCCTGTGGCGTCTGGCCACCACCGCGCGCGACATTACGGCGCAAGACATTCCGGCGTTTGAAACGCTGGGGCCCAGCGTGCAGGCAGCCTTGCGTCAGTGCCACAAGTCCATTCACGCCATCACCGAGGATCTGGAACGCTTCCGCTACAACTCGGCCGTGGCGCGCGTGCGCGAACTGTCCAACGCCATTGAAGGCATCGACCGAGCGCAAGGCGGCGGCGATGCGGTGTTCCGCTTCGGTGTCGAGACCATCGCGCGTTTGGTTTCGCCGTTAGCCCCACACATCGCCGAGGAAGTGTGGCAGACGCTGGGCCATGCCACGATCCTGGCCGATCAGGCCTGGCCCATAGCTAACCCAGCATTGATGGAAGACGACAACATCACCGTAGGCGTGCAGGTGAACGGCAAGCTGCGCGGCACCATTACCGTGAAGAAAGCCGACGATCAGAAAACTTACGAGAGCCTGGCGCTCGCGATCCCCGCCGTGCAGAAGCACCTAGAGGGCAAGCCGCCGCGTAAAGTGATCGTCGTGCGCGAGAAGATCGTGAATATCGTGGCGGCGTAGCGATCAAGGCTTTCTATGGGTGAGCTGGCTGGGCTTATTAACCTAATTACCAAATTTTCTTCTGAAACTTTTCAGCTTTCTTGGCCAACCATTGAAAGTCATCCCAGTATTCGTCCGCGTTCTTTTTATAGCGATATTCTCTAACAAGCGGGTAGAGAATAACCCACAGCCTCCGAAGAGAGTCTCCCCAGCTATCTGCGACGATTCTAGCTGGAATAAGGCCATTCCGGCACATGATTCCTATGCAATCATAGTTATGACAGACAACTTCGGCTTTCTTCTTTTCGTTCTCGTCCCAGTCCTTGAACTCTTTCTTTTGGTCCTGGAGATCGAAAACGAATCCTCGTGCGGCACGAACCGATTCTGATTGGAGGATGTCATACACAGCCTTAAATGCAGTTGCATAAGTGGCGCGACGTATCTCGCGAACCTGATAAGCAACGAATACGGCCGTGATAAAGGCAATGATTGATGATGAGACGATCGCTGCATCAGACCATGCGCCAAATTCTTCTAGAGTCATGAAAAAGCCTCCGGAAAAAGTAGCTCGCCAAGCTGGCGTCAAGTTTAAAAATGCATCTACAAAGTAGTGTTTTCTAAACTCGTTAGAAAATGCATGAATAGACTCTAATCTATTCTCTCGAAAATCTCGACCAGAAAGCCGTTGGGTGCGTGGATCGTGACAGCGCGACGGGGCCCGAGGTCGGGGGAGTTGATCTTATCGTGGCGCCCAGCAACTCCAACGCCGGCGGCCGCGGCGCGCGCCTCGACCTTGGCCAAGCTTTCGGTCTGAAAACTCCACATCGCCATGCCGCGGTGGGGCGGGCGCGGCGCAATGCCGGTGCCGGGGACTGTATCTTTCACATCATAAGCGGCGAGGGCCACATGGCCATTCTGCACGCCCCTGGCATAGGCGGTAATGAAGCGGAATGGTACGGCATAGGCAGTCCATATGCGGTCTGTGCGCACTTCATAATCCATGACGTTGGTCAGAAATTTCACCATGGCGTCCATGTCTGTAACCACTTGCGTCGCGTAACCCGGTCCGCCGCGGCCCGTAACCGGGTCCACGTCGCCAACCTGTTTCATGCCATCGCGACGCGAGATGGCGATGGCGCGCAGAAATTCCGGCCCATCGAATGTGGCTTCAAGCACGTCATAAGGTGTTCCATCGGGGCGTTTGAGTCCGAAACGCTCGATCTCCGGCGTGGCGCGTTTAAAGCCGAGCGCGCTGATTTGTTTGTCCCAACTTTCGACATCCGTGTTGGGAAAACCCATTCCGTAAGGGCCCGGTTCCTGACGGTTCCAGCTCTTGCGGATGGCGGGTGTGGGCGTGGCGGTCTCAAGCACCCGGATTTGCGCTGCCATCGGCACCTCGGGACGGCGCAGCACATACATTTGCCATTTGAGGCCGGCGGGCAACCCCCAGGCAGCGGCGAGGATGTTACGGGTGTCGGCGCTGAGATCGGCCGGGCCGGTTAACGTCATTCCCAGGCCGTCCCGGTAGAGCCTGGCCAGAGCCGGCAGATCGGGCGTGATGATCGTCACCGTATGCAGCGGCCCTGTCAGGCCCGTTTCTCCGGGGGCTTTGGGGGCGCTGTGATCGGAAGTGGTTTGCGCCTTGGCGCTGTTGGCTGCGAACGCTGCCGCTGTTGCCGCCAGAAGATCACGTCGTTTCATGGTTATCTCCCCTACCTACTCTTTGCCGCTTAATTTTACACCGAGCCAACTTGACACCCGGGCTGGATATGCAATTCAAAGGGTATGGTCGCATCATCCCGCATTTATCCGCGCCGCGCACTTATTGATTTGGCCTTGGGTGCGTCTGTCTTCGGACTGAGCGGCTGCGGTTTCAAACCGCTGTACGGCACCTCCGGCATATCGGCGAGCCCTGATGTGCTGAACGCCATGGCCCAGATGCGCATCCGGCCCATCGCCGATAGAAACGGTCAGCGCCTGCGGCAGATCCTAAACGAACAGGTCCACACCAACGGTCCGGCCC
>JAEUKM010000380.1 GCA_016793085.1 Rhodospirillaceae bacterium | reverse complement strand
ATCGCGAAACCTTGTCGCTGGGCTATGCAGGCGTTTATTCCAGCTTCCTGCGCCACGCCGAAAAAGCCTCCGACAGTTACAACGTCGATGTGCGCGAAATTTTGATGGAGCTTGGCCGCCGCCGCATGGTTGGCGGGCAAGAAGATATGATCATCGACGTCGCCTTGGATCTGACCAAGAAAAAATCCGTAGGATAATCCCATGAGTGCCGACATCGCCGCATTGGCTGCAAAACTCGACGACGCCGCACGTTTCGCCAAGGCTACACCGCAAATTGCCGGCGAGCCGATTTCTGTTGGCGATGCTTATGCCGTGCAAAAGACCAGCATTCAGAAGCGTCTCGCGCGCGGTGAACGCATTGTCGGCATGAAGATGGGTTTCACCAGCCGCGCCAAGATGATTCAGATGAATGTCTCGGATCTTATTTGCGGACGTTTGACCGACGCCATGATGGCTGAAGACGGCGGTGCGATTTCGTTCAAAAAGTTCGTTCACCCGCGCGTCGAGCCCGAGGTTGCGTTTCTGCTGCGCAAGCCGCTCATCGGTAAAGTAACCCCGTTACAGGCACTGGATGCTGTAGAAGCCATCGCGCCCGCCCTTGAAATCATCGACTCTCGCTACGAGAACTTCAAATTTTCGCTGACGGACGTCATCGCCGACAATTCATCTTCATCGGCCTTCGTCATTGGCCCGTGGCGCAAACCCGACATCGACATCGCCAATCTCGGCATGGTTATGAGCATCAACGGACGCCCGCAGGCGTTTGGGTCTACGGCTGCCATTCTGGGCCATCCACTGCGCTCGCTGGTGTCGGCCGCGCGCCTCGCCGCCGAGTTCGACGTAGACATGAGTGCCGGCAACATCGTGATGGCCGGGGGTGCAACCGCCGCCAGTGCATTGTCTGCACATATATATGTATCGCTGGAAGTCGAAGCCTTGGGCCGCTGCGGCTTCAGCGTCGAGGATTAGCCATGCCGCTTATTCAAGTCAGCATTATGCAAGGCCGCTCGCAAGAGCAGAAAGCCGCCTTCGCAGCCAAGGTCACAGCCGCTGCGTGCGAAACGCTGGATGTGAAGCCCGAGCAGGTTCGCGTGCTGATTAACGAGTTGCCGCCGCAACATTGGTTTGTTGCAGGCACCGCCAAAACCCCACCGAAAACAACTTAGGCAGCGTAGTGACAGATACCTTATCGTCTTCTTCTCCAGAAACGGCCCCCCGCCGCATCTCATTGCGGCGTGCTTGGTTCGTGACGCACCAATGGATCGGCTTAGGACTGGCTGTTATTTTTGTCGTACTTGGCATTACCGGCACAGCGTTGGTGGTCGAACGCCAGATTGACCAGTTCGTTCATCCGAAGCGATACGCTGGCAATGCTGTTGCCGCCGCGTTGGGCCCTTCCGCTTACATCGAATCTGCACGGACGGCCTTGGCCGCCACCGACAGAGTTGGCGGCGTTCGCTATCCCGGCCATGTCGGCGATGCCATTACGGTTGCGGGCACGCCCTATAGCCCTGCGCCGCTGAACATGGGCCCGCCGAAACGCGCACAGGTATTTCTTGATCCGAAAACGGCCGCCGTTCTGGATATGACCGACGGCACGTTGGGCTATGCTTGGGTGCTGAAGGCCACGCACGGCCACTTAATGTTGGGTGAGGTCGGCAAGCAAATCGTCGGCTGGATGGGTGTTGCCATGCTGATCTCGTGCTTAACAGGCATTTGGATCTGGTGGCCAAAATCCGGCGGCGTGTTGAAGAAACTGAAATGGTCCAGCAAGGGCCAATTCAACAAGAAACTTCACCACCACGTCGGCATTTGGATTGCTGTTCCGTTGGCCGTTCTGTCTCTGACCGGCATTTACGTCAGCTTCCTCCAGGCGTTCACCGGAATGGTTGATGCGGCCGCCGGGGTCGCGAAAATGGAAACCTCAGAAGCACGCCCGCGTCCCGCTCCGCCGCTGCTGAACACGGCCCTCACTGCCGATCAGGCATTGCAGGCCACTCTGGCCCGCGCGCCGGATCATGAGCCCGACACCATCATGCTGCCGACCGAGAGCAATCCGCATTGGGTGGTCACCCTAACGAATCCGGACGGTATCGCACAAGTGTACCGGGTGCATGATGCGACCGGCGATGTTTCGGCACCGCCCGCGCCGTCGGTTACCGACAGCACCACAAAGTTGATGGAAGACGTTCACTTCGGGCTTGATTTGGGCTTCGTGTGGAAAGCGATTGTGTTTCTGTCGGGCTTTATCATCGTTGCCTTGGGTTACACCGGCATCCTGATGTGGCTGCGCGGCTTGCGCATGAAGCGCCTGGTGCAGGAACAATCATGACCGAGGCGTTGGCGAATACTGTAAGACTTGCGGGCCGCGCACTTTCTCGCGCCGGCTTGGTGCATGCCTATGGTCATTGCAGTGCACGCTTAAACGCCACCACGTTTTTAGTTTCGCCCGCCAAACCCCTGGGCCATGTGGGCCGTGGAGAGACCTGCTCGGTCGTTTCCATCGAAGGGCCTCTGCCCGAGGGCGTTCTGGGTGAAGTACGCATTCACCGTGAAATTTATCGGCTGCGGCCCGATGTAAATGGCATCGTGCGGTCTATGCCGCCCAAGGCCATGAGCCTCGGCACCCTGAAGCGCACGCCGCAACCGCGCCACGGGTTCGGATCGTACTTTCATGCGGGCATCCCGCTTTGGGATGATCCGCAATTGCTGCGTGATGATACGCAAGCGCGGAAACTCGCTGAACACTTCGGCCAAGCACGCGGCCTCATCATGCGCGGCAACGGCGTTGTCACCGCCGGCGTTTCACTGGAAGAAGCCGTTGTGCTGACGTGGTATCTGGAAGACGCGGCACGCGTTGAATTGGACTGCATGGCGGCTGGCCATACAGATGTCGGCGTGCTTTCGCCCGACGAAGCGGCGGCGCGCGCCACATGGTCGGGCCGCATTCTGGAACGGATGTGGGACCATCTGACGTACGGCGATCCAGAGCGGACCGCCTAACGTTTCTCATACTTGCAGGGGGACTTTGAGTGATGAAGACGCCTTTCCGTCTGTTTTCTGTGCTTGTGGCAACATTAGGGATCAGCACCGCCCATGCTGCAACGCCTCACCCGCTTGATCCTCTGACATGGGAAGAGCATTGGTCGGTGTTGGAGATTCT
>JAEUKM010000317.1 GCA_016793085.1 Rhodospirillaceae bacterium | reverse complement strand
GGCCCCGGCCTGAACGCGCCCCTGAAACCGTGGGTGGAAAGCGAACTGAAGAAAGCGGGCATCGATACGCAAGGCGGGGCGGTGCGGCTGCTGTGCTATCCACGCGTGCTGGGCTACGTGTTCAACCCCTTAAGCGTTTATTTCTGCTACCACCGCGACGGATCGCTGAAAGCAATTCTGCATCAGGTGACGAATACGTTTCATCACCGCCATTCGTATCTCTTTGCGGTGAACGGCGCCGACGACCTGTCACGCCAGGCCTGCGCCAAGGAACTGTACGTCTCGCCCTTCATCGAAATGGGCATGACCTACAACTTCAAGATCAAGCCGCCGCAGGACGAGGTCGCCATCGCCATTCAAGAGAACGACGCAGAAGGGCCGCTGTTGTACGCCTCGTTTGCAGGCGCGAAACAGCCCTTCACGGCGTCCGGTCTTTGGCGGCTGTTCCTCACATATCCGTTGATGACGCTGAAGGTTATTGGCGGAATTCATTGGGAAGCTTTATTACTATGGATCAAGGGGGTACCGCTGGTTCACCGGCCCACGCCCCCGCCGGAGCCGGTCACGATCATTAGGTCGTAAACACGGCCCAAGAGTGAGTGAGAGGGAGCACGTACCGTTATGAGTGAGGCGATAGCGCATAGCCCTGCCGCAAGCCGCAATGACTATCACCGCGGCAATCCGCTGATTCAGAAAGCGCTGAACGTGGTCGGCCGTTTGCAGACGGGCCGCCTCAGCGTCACCATGCCCGACGGCAGCGCCTACGAACTGTCCAGCAACACCGATCACGGCCCCCACGCGGTTGTGCACATCCGCCGCTGGCGCGCGCTGCGCCGTTTCTGGTCGCAGGGCGACATGGGTTTTGTCGAATCCTACATGGACGGCGACTGGGACAGCCCCGAACTGTGCAACATCATCGAACTGGCCACGCTGAACGCCACCTCGTGGGATGCGGGCGCGTTGCAGAATTTCTTCCACCGCGCCTGGCACCGCCTCGCGCACCTGTTGCGCCCCAACACCAAGACCGGCGCGCGTAAGAACATCTCGGCCCACTACGATCTCGGCAACGAGTTTTACAAGCAGTGGCTGGACCCGACGATGACCTACTCGTCGGCGTATTTCGAGAACGACACACAGCCTTTGTCCGACGCGCAGTTGAAGAAATATCGCCGCATCGCCGACATGCTGCACTTGAAGCCCGGCAAGAAGGTTTTGGAAGTCGGTTTCGGCTGGGGCGGCTTCGCGGAAGTGGCGACGAAGGAGTACGGCTGCGAACTGACGGGCCTCACGCTCTCAAAAGAGCAACTGAAATTCGCCGCCGAGCGCCTGCAAAGGCAGGGCCTGGCCGAGAAGGTGGACTTCCGCCTGGAAGACTACCGCGACGCCGGCGGCACCTTCGACCACGTGGTCTCCATCGAGATGTTCGAGGCCGTGGGCGAGGCCAATTGGCCGCGCTACTTCCAGATGGTCCGCGACCGGCTGGCCAGCGGCGGCACGGCCGCGCTTCAGATCATCACCATCGCCGAGGACCGCTTCGAGACGTACCGCAAGAGTGCGGATTTCATTCAAAGCTACATCTTCCCCGGTGGCATGCTGCCTACGGTGGAGATTTTGAAGAACCAATTTGAACAGGCGCGCCTGAACTTCATCGGCTCGGACATGTTCGGCCTCAGTTATGCCAAGACCTTGCGCGAATGGCGCGACCGCTTCTTAAGCGCCTGGTCGTCGATCCAGCCCCTGGGCTTCGACGAACGCTTCCGGCGCATGTGGGAAATGTACCTCGCCTATTGCGAAGGCGGCTTCCGCGCCAAAAGCATCGACGTCGGCCAGTTCAAGATCGCGAAGACCTGAACACGGCCTGACATCTGCTTGATTTAACATCCACGCGCTTGGGGTGATCGTAAGAGCAGCATGACCGCGCCCAGGCTTCCCCTCAGCCGCATCGTCTTTTACGCCCTGCCCG
Source organism: Rhodospirillaceae bacterium (assembly GCA_016793085.1). Classification (GTDB taxonomy): domain Bacteria; phylum Pseudomonadota; class Alphaproteobacteria; order Rhodospirillales; family Rhodospirillaceae. The sequence goes on along the minus strand of JAEUKM010000317.1, from coordinate 1,648 downwards.
GCTTCGCTCTGGCGATGCCCACCATTCCGGCCGCGGTATTCCTGCCCTCCATGTACGGCGCGGAACTGGGCCTGGCGGCTGCGGGCGCAGCGTTGTTCATCGCGCGCACGGCCGATGTGGTGACCGATCCTTTGATCGGCGCATTGTCGGACCGCTGGCGGTTCTCATTCGGGCGGCGCAAGCCGTGGATTCTGGCGGGCGCGCTGATCGCGGGCTATGCGCTCATTCAGTTGTTCCAGCCGCCCACGGGCGTCACCACCGCCTACGTTACGCTGTGGTCGGTGCTGCTGTACCTGGGCTGGACCATGATCAACGTGCCCTACACCGCCTGGGGTGCCGAAATGACCGGCGATTATAACGAGCGCGTGCGCATCACGTCGGCGCGCGAAGGTGTGATGCTGCTCGGCATCTTCGCGGCGGGCACGATACCGGTGTGGGCGGCAAGTGCCGGGTTGTCGGAGCGGAGCGCGTTGGCCGTTATCAGTTGGATGGCCGTCATCGCCGGCGGGCCGTTCATTGCGCTGATGCTGTGGCGCGTGCCAGACCCCTTGCCGCGCCACATACCAAAGCACACGCCGATCTTGTCGCCGCGTGCGTGGCTGACCGGCCTGAAAGCCCTGTCGGACAACAAGCCTTTCCTGCGCCTGCTGACGGCGTGGCTGGTCAACGGACTGGCCAATGGAATTCCGTCGACCTTGTTCCTGCTGTTTCTTCAGCATCGTTTGGAAGCGGACCAAACCCAGCGCGGGGTACTGATTTTGGTCTATTTTCTGGCTGCCGTGCTGGCCATCCCCATCTGGAGTAGCTTGAGCAAACGTATCGGCAAGCACCGCGCCTGGTGCATCGCCATGCTCGTCACTTGTGCCGCGTTCGTCTGGGTGCCGCTGCTGGCCCCCGGCGACGTGATGGCGTTTGGGGTTGTCTGTATCATCACCGGCATGGGCTTGGGCGCCGATCTGGCCCTTCCGCCCGCCTTGCAGGCCGATGTGGTTGACTTCGACACCCTCAGGAACCGGCAGGAGCGCGCGGGGCTGTTCTTCGCCTTGTGGAGCATGTCGACCAAGCTTGCCCTGGCCTTGGCGGTTGTCCTGACGTTCCCGGTTCTGGCGGCCCTGGGCTTCGACCCTAAGGGCGAGAACAGCCCGACCGCATTGTGGTCGTTGGCGGTGATCTACGCCTGGGCCCCTGTCGTACTCAAGCTGGTAGCAATTGCGCTGGTCTGGGCTTTCCCGATTACAGCGGCGCGCCAGCGTTTGATCCGACGCCGGTTGGACGCCTTGGCGGCGCGCAAAGCGTGAAGGGAATGGCCATGGTCATCCGGTGGATGAAAACGTCGGTGCAACTGCTGCTGACAGGCGCCGTATGGGCGGCCGCCCTTTTGATCACAGGTTGCAGTGCTTCCATGAAGCCCGAAGATTTCGCCAACAAGCAGCCCCGCTTCGTGATCGAGGAGTATTTCACCGGCAAGACCAAGGCCTGGGGAATCTTCGAGGATCGCTTCGGCAACCTGCGCCGCGAGTTCTTGGTGGACATCACCGGCACCTGGGACGGCAAGCAGCTGATTCTGGACGAGCGTTTCCTGTATTCCGACGGCGAGAAGGAACAGCGCGTCTGGACCATCGATAAGGTCGACGACAACACCTACACC
>JAEUKM010000113.1 GCA_016793085.1 Rhodospirillaceae bacterium | reverse complement strand
AATTCACCCGCTTCAAACTGAACGAGGATTTGCTGCAACTCTGGCAGGCCAACCGTTGGACGGTAATGTTCGTGACGCACAGCGTGCGTGAAGCGGTGTTTCTATCCGAGCGCGTGGTGGTGATGTCGCCGCGTCCCGGCGCTGTCGCCGCCGATCTGGCCATTCAATTGCCGGGCCAGCGCACCGATGAGACGCGCCTTGGTCATGCTTTTGCCGACGAATGCGCGCGGCTCACCCATGTGCTGGGGGGGGGCGCAATGGCGGGTCAAGCTGCATGAAAAAGCTGGGCAACGCGCTGCTGCCGTTCATGTTTGGCCTCGCTGTGCTGGCGGTATGGGAATGGGGTGTCGCGGCTGCTGAAATTCCCGACTACGTGCTGCCCGGCCCGCTGGCGATCCTGAAAGCGCTGGGCGCGAACCTCGCCGATCTCATGGCCGGTCTGGCGGTGACGCTGCAAGTGACGGTGCTGGCGCTGCTTCTGGCGGCCCTGACCGGAGCCGGCATGGCGTTTGCCTTGTCGCAATCGAAACTCGCCGAGCAGATGCTGTTTCCCTACGCCGTCATTCTGCAAGTGACTCCCATCGTGACCGTCGCGCCGTTCGTCATCATCTGGGTCAGCGACATCTTCGTGGTGCTGCTGATCCTGGCCTGGATGGCGGCGGTGTTTCCCATCATCTCGAATACCTTGTTTGGCTTGAAAAGTGTGGATACCAATTTGCGCGATATGTTCCGTCTGTATGGCGCAACGCGCCTGCAAATGGCGTATCGGCTGCTGCTGCCGGCCACCCTGCCCCATTTCCTCGGCGGCTTGCGCATTGCAGGGGGTCTGGCGCTGATCGGCACTGTGGTTGCCGAAATGGTGGCGGGTACCAGCGGTGAACGCTCTGGCCTGGCTTCGCGCCTCTTGGAAGCCAGCTACCGCCTGGAACTGGCCAAGGCGCTCGCCTGCTTTGTACTCTTAAGCGCCACGGGGCTTGTGCTGTACGCGCTGCTGGATTGGATTTCACGCCGCCTCTTGCGCCACTGGCACGAAAGCGCTTTGGATACGGGCCATGACTGACACCGGTTCCATCGGGCGCGATTCATTGCTGGCCCCGATTATCATCATGGCGCAAAACGGCGTGCCCATCAGAACGCTGATCGATGTGGGCAGCGCCGACGGCACCTTCGGCCTTACGGTTCTCGACAGTATCGGGCCGGGCTTGAGCATGCTGAATATCGACGCGCAGGAAACATACGCGCCGAGCCTGCAACGCATCCATGCGCTTCTGGGCGAGCCTTACCGCATTACGGCGCTGTCCGACCATGCGGGCACGGTAAAAGTCGGCAGGCCGCAGCACGAGTATTGGCTCTCCACGGCTTTCGGCGGCGATCAGGAGATCCCCTGCACCACGCTTGATGCCGTGTGGGCGGAGGTAAAACTGGCCGGCCCGTGCTTCATCAAGATCGACGTGGAAGGCGGCGAACTGTCGGTGCTGAAGGGCGCGACTGAAACCCTGAAAGACTGTTGCGGCCTTCTGATCGAAAGCCCCGTGCGCGATGCCAGTGGCCCCCAGTTTCTGGACATCTACGCTTTCCTGGCCCAGCGCGGCTTCGTGCTGTTCGACATGGTGCGCCGGTCGCATCGCGGCAGCGACGCCACGCTGTACCAGTTCTACTCCGTCTTTATCGCATCGCGGTTCGACTTCCGGGGGAGTAAGCCCTTGCGATCAGGCGTGCAGCAGACCGAGGTGCTGACCGCGGTAACCGAGCGGCGTCAGGCGCTGCTGGCGGAAAATACGGCCCTGATCTCCAGCATTAAACTCAAGCGTGCTGGCTTGACGCCGCAGACTTAAAAGTACAAATAAATATAAAATTGTTTTATTTTAGCTTTTCTAAGGGGCTGAATCAGGCTAAACCGGCTCAAATACATACACATATTTTTAAATATGTATGAGGATGCCATGGCCAATGCAATGCTGAAAACCACTGAAAAAGAGCCCGCTCGTGCTCTGGTCCTCCGCCGCCTGACAGGCGCCTTGGGAGCCGAGGTTGGCGGCATCGACCTCAGCCGGCCCCTGTCCCCGTCGCTGAAGGCCGAGTTAGACCAGGCGATCCTGGAACATTCCGTCCTGGTGTTTCGCAACCAGAGCCTTTCGCCCACGCAACTGAAGCAACTTGGCCACCAATTCGGCGAGATCGAGGACGAGCCTTTCATCCCCAAGCTTGAGGGACACAAGGGTGTGTATCTGTTGTCGGGCGCCGGCGGCGCGCGGCTGACGACGCAAAACCTGCACTGGCACGTAGACCACAGCTACCGCGAAATCCCGAGCTACGGCACGTTTCTCTACGCGGTCGATGTGCCCGAGGTGGGCGGCGACACGATGTTCGCTTCCATGAGCAAGGCCTATGAGGCTTTGTCGCCCGCCATGCAGCGCATCGCCGAAGGCCTGGTGGTCATCCACGATGTGCTGCAATACGGCCTGCAGGCGGGCCATATGTCCCTCGCGCGCCCAGAGTTTATCGGGCGGCTGCAGGGCATGCGTTCTGTCTACCCGCAGATCGAGCACCCGCTGGTCTGCACGCACCCGGAAACGGGCCGCAAATTCCTCTACATCAACCCGGCCTGGGCGGCGGGCATCAAAGGCATGTCGCCGCAGGAAAGCCAGGCGCTGCTGTCGTTCCTGAACGTGCATGCGACACAGCAGCCAAAGCTGCAGTGCCGCGTGCGCTGGGAAAATAAAACGCTGGTCTTTTGGGATAACCGCTGCGTGCAGCACAGCCCGATTGCCGACTACACGGACGCACGCGTCATGCACCGCGTGGCCATCGCCGGAACGTGGCGTCCGGCCTGATTTAAGCAGACGTTGCCAGGAAGCGGCTGACGATGGGCCGCAGTTTGGCCAACATGCCCTTGTCGCGCACGCCCTTGGCCGTGATCATCGCGTGATCGAGTGCAGTGTGGCAGCCTTGGGTGCACATGTGCGCGCGCAGGCTCAAGCGCGGCACCAGGGCTTTCACCAGGGTCTTGGCGTTTACAGCGTTGGCGATGAGTGTGCGCACCACCTGATCCACCGTGACGGCATCATGGTCCGGGTGCCAGCAGTCGAAATCGGTTACCATCGCCACGGTCGCGTAACACATCTCGGCCTCGCGGGCCAATTTCGCCTCGGGCATGTTGGTCATGCCGATGACGTCGCAGCCCCAGGCCCGGTACATGTACGATTCCGCCTGGGTCGAGAACTGCGGGCCCTCGATGGCGAGGTACGTGCCCCTGCGGTGATGCTTCAGGCCCGCTTCCTTGGCCGCCGCCTCCACATGATCGCCCACGCGGGCGCAGACCGGGCGGCTGAGCGACACGTGCGCCACAAGCCCGTCGCCGAAGAATGATTTCTCGCGCGAATACGTGCGGTCGATGATCTGGTCGATGATGACGAACGTGCCCGGCGGCAGGTTCTCGCGGAACGAGCCGCAAGCGCTTAAGGAAATGATGTCGGTGACGCCCGCCACCTTCAGGGCATAAATATTGGCGCGGTAATTGACAGTGGTGGGGCTGTGGGTGTGGCCGCGGCCGTGGCGCGGCAGGAACACAACCTTCTGGCCGTCCAGCGCGCCCACCAAGAGTTCGTCCGACGGCGCGCCGAAGGGTGTCTCCACCCCGATCCACTGCGCGCCCGTCAGGCCCTCGATATCGTAAACGCCCGAACCGCCGATAATGCCGATGACCGGTGCCGACGCTGTTCCGTTCATGCTGCTAACCCCTTGGAACCGGCGGCCAAAGCCGTTGCCGCCCGCGGGCCACAGTTTTATAGATTTTTCCCGGTTTTGCTATATACAGCGGCGCGCGCCTTGTGCCGCGTACCGGAAGGGTGGCTGAGCGGTTGAAAGCACCGGTCTTGAAAACCGGCGTATCAGCAATGATACCGTGGGTTCGAATCCCACCCCTTCCGCCAGGCACTTCGCGTCTCACCACAATCCTCTTGGCACGTCACGATCGGTCATCCATCACGGCATGGTCGCGACATGGGGCGCGCGCTTGGTGGGCGAAAAGCCTGACGAATCCAGGCAACCTCTTTGGAAGTCAGCCGTTGCTAAAAAAAATGGGGGTTTTGCCAATAATCGAGTATATGCGGTTGATTCTATTCGTCTTAACTCAGCCCAGGAGCGCGTTTTTGGGGATTAAAAGGAGCAATGAATGCAAGGCTCCTTAGGGCAGTTTGGTTCGGGAGACTTTGACGCTATGCAGTGCATACAACGTACTTTTGAACGTGCCCTCATCAGCGGTGCTCGCGCCTTGAGGCCCTTGCAGACCCTCTGACTTGTTGCCTTTGTAGTGTGTGGCACGGCCAGCGTCGCATCGGCCGCCTATGATATCGACACGCTCGGCATTCCGAAATTCGTCAACACGAACTACATCGACCTGACGAAAATCGACAGAATTTCCAGGTTCCGCTCGATGGTGGGGCATAACTACTCAGACTCCACACAGTTCGGCTTAGATGCGGTCAGGGATGCCCGCGGTATCGAGAATTGCCGCTCCATGAAGCACTACTTCATGACACCGGATTCGACCGTGAGCATTTTTGCACCCGTCGCGGGTACGGTCACGTCCATTCGCGTAGGTGTTCTTGGCGACACGGTTGAAATCAGAGCTGATGCGCAGCCTGATTTCAATTTCGGTATCTTCCACGTCAAACTCGCCAGACCGCTTGCCATCGGCGAGCATGTGGCCGAGGGCCAACACCTCGGGAGCCACACCGGTTCGGACACCTGGTCCGACATTTCTGTCTGGGTCCAGACCCCCAGGGGTAAACACCTCATTTCGTACTTTGAAACCCTGACAGAGGCCGCGTTCGCGCCGTACAAAGCCCGAGGGATCGCTTCGATCGAACCGCTTGTACGCAGCAGAGCCGACCGCGACGCAGACCCCAATGTGTGCTCGTTCAATAATGCGCCCGCCGCAGACATTGTTGCCATGGTGGGAACGCCGGCAACACAGGTCCTGACGCTGACCTCTGCCGGCGGGAATGTCATGCGCATCGGAGATGCGCCGCTGGCCATCTCCGGCACATCTAGCCTCGGTTTGCCGGTCACCGTAGTTTCGGCCACGCCGAAAGTGTGTACGGCGGAGAACAACACGGTTACGGCGCGCCGACCGGGATTGTGCAAGGCTCTGCTGACACAGCCGGGCAACGCCACGACCTACGAAGCAAGGCCGGTTGCGGTGCGGATCAACGTCTTGCAACCGGACGCTGCGGCTGATGCGCGGCCCAGGCTTGTCACTGTATTCCCCGCAATCGGAAACGGGCGCGATTCGTATCTGCGGTTTTTCAACACGGGCTCTGCCGCGGGTACTGTGACGGCGAGCTTGATCGACGGTTCAAGCGGCCAAACCGTCGTTAAGTGGACAAGCCCGCTCATCGCGCCGGGCGCGGCCCCTCAATATCCAGTCTCGGTCCTGGAAGCCGCAGCTCCCACCGGTCTGGCACGGCGCGGGTTATACAGCTTGAGGATAGAACCCGAGACCACGATCGATGGTTTCCTTCAGCACGTCATTTACGATGCAGGTCTTGAAATTTTGACGAACGCCAGTACCTGCGATACCGGCACAACGGCAAGCCCGCACCGCCTGATGAATGTGCATACATCGCGGCTGGACGCCGGCTATCCCAGTACGATCATCCTGAATAACATCGGAGCCACGGCGGCCGGCATGGGCCTGACAATGCGCGATGCCAGCGACGGCGTTATCGCGGGCCGGTTTTATTCATCCAGCCTGCCGCCCGCCGCAGGGACAGTCCCTGTCCCGAATACGCAGATCGTGTTGAATGAAGCCATAATGGAGACCCTTGTTCAGCCCGTATCGAACCCTTCGGTTCGAGTGAATATTTCTCCGGTCGCTGCCTACCACTTCAACATGATCGACGAGAACGCCGCCGCTAATTCGAGCGACAGCCCTATCTCACGGTATTACTACCAGCATCTAGTGACCAATAAACGCGCGGGCGTGATCGCCGATATGTCGACGGTCTGTGCCCTGAATGGAAGATCGAATGCCACGGCCAACGCCGAACTTCGGCTTGGGTCGATCTACTCGAGCCTGCAAGCCCAGGCGCAATCGGTTCTGCGGTTTTACAATTCCGGGACGACGGCTGGCCCGGTGACAGTTGATCTCTACGGCAACAATGACGATCAGCCACTGGGATCATGGATCAGTCCTCCGATCGCGCCAGGCTCCATGCAGGAATACCCCATCGCCACGATCGAGCGCGAGTTGAAGTTGCACCAAACGGATTTCTACATCCCGCCCGCTTTGGTGAAGCAAAATATTTACGGCCTGAGGGTGCGTACCGAGATCGACGGCTATATGCAGCATATCCTGAGGCGCACGCAGGACGGTGCATTCTCGAATCTGAGCACGTGCGCGGACGCGGTAACGACGGCGCCTAAGACCTTGATGGCAGTACTGTCGTCAGTCATGGATGCCGAGGGGTACGTCAGCACCATTACCGTGGCCAATACAGGTGCGACGAGTGCGTCGGCGCGGTTGACACTCTACGATGCCCGCCACGGCATGCCGCTTGGCGCCTACCAAACCGAACCCATAGCGGCCAACGGCTTTGTGTATCTGGATGTCCGCAGTGTCGAGGCGGCGGCCCGTATCTCGCCGGATGCAACTCTGAAACAGTATGTCGTCAAGACCGAGGAGCCCTTCTCCGGGTTCCTTCAGCACATTGTCCACAACAAGAGTTACGGTGCGGTGCTGGACATGACGGCCGCGTGCATGTTGTAGCGTGCAGCCGGCTAGCTTGCTTTATCCAGCAACTGTCACTCTGAGCTCGCGGGCGGCAGCGGCGATGACATCACCCCACTCGCCCGGTGTTTGCTGCTGAAACAGTTTCGCGCTGGGGTACCAGGGCGTATCGGTGCGGCCATGCAGCCAGCGCCAGCAACCGTCGGTGCGGTTGAGAATCCAGACCGGTTTGCCCAAGCCCCCGGCCAAATGCGCGACCGAGGTATCGCAGGTAATGATGAGGTCTAGGTTCGCCACCAGAGCCGCGGTATCTGCGAAGTCGTTCAACTGATCGGTATGATCGATAATGGCAGGGCCACCCCACATCGCTGCCTGCATTTCTGTCAGTTGGGTTGCGGGCTCACCCTTCTGCAAGCTGAAAAACCGCACGCCTTGGATGTCGGCGAAGGGCTTGAAAGCCGATAGATGCAGCGAGCGCTTTTTGTCGATGGCATGGGCCTGGGGCATGTTCTTGCGCGGGCTGCCGGCCCAGACAAGGCCCACGCGCAAACTACTTTCGTCCGCAATGCGCCGCGCCCATTCTGCCGTTTGTGCTGCATCGGCTTTCAAGTACGGCGCAGAAGGAACAGAGTTTACTACGGTATTGAAAGCCAGTGGCAGGCTAAGCATCGGGCAGTAGAAGTCGACGGGTGGCAGCGGTTCGTTATCGGCATACACCGCGCTGACGCCGTCAAGACTACTCAGGAGTCTCTTCAAAGGCGGCTGCACTTCGAGAATCACGCGCGCGCCTTTATCGGCCGCAAGCCTGGCATAGCGGCAGAATTGCAGCGTGTCCCCCAGACCCTGCTCGGCCACAAGCAGGAGGGTTTTGTCCGCGACATCTTCCGCACCCGTCCAGCGCGGCTGCGTGAACCGCTGCGGCAGCGGTGCCAGTTCCGGCGACAGGAAGCGCCATTCGTACGCCGGCCAGCCTTCTTTCATGCGGCCCAGGGCCATTAGCACCATGGCCTTGTTGACTTCGGCACCCACGAAACCGGGACGTGCTTGCGCCGCGCGGGTGAAATCCGCCAGGGCCTCATCGTAACGCTTTAATAGCCGCAGAACATTGCCCCGGTTGTTCAGGGCATCGGCATGGGAGGGATTAAGAGCGATGGCTTTGTCGAATGCGGCCAAGGCATCGTGGGGGCGCTGTAACTCGGCGAGTGCGCTGCCGCGGTTGAAATGGGCATCTGGCCACTGCGGCTGCAAAGTCGCGGCCTGATCGAATGCCTGCAGCGCGGCTGCCTGGTCATGTTGGGCGGCGTGCACGGTGCCCAACATTTGGTGCGCTTCGGGGTAGTTGGGGCGCAGGCGGACGGCCTGGCGCAAACTGCCCAAAGCGTCAACGCTGCGTCCGGCCGCAAACTGCGCGCGGCCCTTGTTGTAATTGGCTTCGGCGTTTTGGGGTTGCAGCGCGATGGCCTGGTCGAAATCGCTGATGGCGTTGTCGTACTGTTTCAGATCGTTGAGCGCGATGCCCCGGTTGTTATAAGCAATGGCCTGGCGGGGATTGATGGCGATGGCGCGGCCGATTTGCTGTACGGCGCCGGCCGGATCGCCCTTTTGCAGCATCATCACACCCAAGAGATGCGTGGCGTCGAAATGCGTCGGCGTGGCGGCCAGGACTT
>JAEUKM010000307.1 GCA_016793085.1 Rhodospirillaceae bacterium | reverse complement strand
GACGGCTTCCTCGCGGCCATCGCTTTCGTAGCTGGCATGAAGCGACCAGCGTCCGTTTTGGTAGTAATAGACTTCGTAGGTATCGCGAGCCATGGCCCGTTCAGGACGCCTGTTTTAAAATGGGTCCAAGACCCGTCACCCTTGCGATTCGGCGCATAGCCCGCCCAACCGCGACCCCTCAGTTAAGACCAAAAGCAAAAGCACGCCAGCCGGTTAACCCTGGTCAGGCGATGCGTTTGCTGATGCTTATTTAAGCTGCGGCTTACCGGATGAATTGAACGACCGCAACTGTCGCGGAACGTGCCACAGCGCATTGTTGAATTCAACCAACGGTCGAAAGCCCCTGGGATGCGGTATGAACCGCGGCCGGGGGCGGTGCGAGGCTGAGTTTTAGCCACGAACCTGTGAACGGATCGGCTTGCAGCGTCGACTGGCTGGCATGGGCGTGCTGGTAGACCACCGGCTGGGCGATGACGGCGCCGGGGGGCGCGTCTTTCAGCATCGCTTGCGCGGCCGTGGTGGCGTTGGCGGATATGGAGGGGTCGTCACCGGCCCCGTACCCTGCGTTCAGCGCCACGCCGAAAAAGGCGCCCGCAGTTTTCAGAATCTGGTGTTCGGCCAGCCCGACCGCCATGCTGAGGGCGGCCTGCACGGCTTCATCGGCGCGCTGGAAGCGGGCCAGGATGCCGTGCCCCGTGTGTTTTACTTCGCGGCCGTCGGCGATTTCCAGCGCCTCGCGCACCACCTGATTGTGCGCGTCCATCACGGCTTCGTCGTCGCTGCGCAATTCGGTCATCAGATAGAAATCTGTCGGCAAAGACTGCGGATCGGCGGGGCTGGCAGGCGCTGCGGGCAGCGTTTCCGGCGGCGCCGTCGCGGGAACCAGCGCGCTTGGCGGCGGCACGCGCCAGGCCAAGAGGCTTTGCGCCAGTGCGCCGTCGTTGCTCTGGCCCGCCAGGAAGCGCGCCATGGCCTGACGGCCCTGGTTCATCAGCATGGTGTTGGCGGGCGCGCTGATGTGGGTGTTGAACTGGCTGACGAAGGCATCGACTGCATGTCTTGGTAAGGTGGCGGGCAGGGTGGTCATGGTCAGCCCCATTTCGCCGACGGTGCCCAGGCCCGAGACGGCAGCCAGATGCGCCATGGCCCCCGTCAGGAATAACGCAGCACCCCGCCGCGCGACGGGGTCGTCGGTGGCGCGCGCGATCTGCGGCAGCATCACTTCGGTGGCAAACCTCATCGCCAGCGCGCGGTGCAGTTCGCTGATGCTTTGGCTGAAGGCGGGCTCGGGGCTCGCCGGTTGCGGTGCTTGCGGCTGTGCGGGCTTGGCCTGTGGCGCTTGCTGATCGAGGCTCGCCGGTTCGGGTACGTCTTGCGCGGGGGCAGGGGTTTGCGGCTTCACCTCGGGCGTCTTGGCCTTGGGCGGCTCGGGCATGACCAGCGTGGGCGGCGGCGGAAGCGGCGGCGGGGGAACTTCCTCGATCACCGGCGGCTGCGCGTCGAGATCGCCGCGCGCGCGCTTCATGTCGGTGAGTTCCTGCTCCTGCTCGAAGGCGATCTTTTTACGCTTGGGCTTCAGGGTCATACCCGCCGAGCGCATGGCCGCCGCGGTGGTGGCGGTGGTGGCCGCGGCCATGGGCGTGGTGCTGGACCACAACAGCGAAATCAGGCGCTTGATGGGCGCGCCAAAGCGAAACAGCGCGAACACGCCCAAAAGGAACACGACGAGATAGGTGATGGTGAGAACCGCCGACTGGGCGGAGGGATCGAGGCCCATCCCAAACGTCGCCATGCGGGTCAGCATCCACGACATCATGGCGGTCACGACGGCGGCCGAACCGAGACTTAATCCCATGGCGATGATCGCGCGCCAGAAAATGTCGGCGGCGGCGGGGGCGATGGCGCGCGCGGTGGTGCGCAGACCTGCCGCGCCGCCCGAACGGGCATCCAGTCCACGCGCGGCGCGCGCAGCTCCTTCGGCCCCGGAGTAACCGGCGGCGGGCTTTTTCAGCTTGGCGATCATCTCTTTGGCGCGCGGGCTGACGTAGACCGTCACGCTGTCGGAGCGGTTTTCGTGGGGGTAGTAGCTTTCCTTGACGACCTTGGTGGGGCGGCGCGTGGTCTGCTCGATGTGGGCAGCATCCGCCAGCGCCTGCTTGCGCTCATCGCCGGGGAACCGCGACTGAAGCACCCAGCGACCCTCTTGGTAGCTGTGCACCTCGAACTGCGTGATCGCCATGATGGCCATGTCATGCGGCCCTTTCGGGCCCTCCGTTAAGGCCAAAGCACCCGTATTCTACAGGCGCCAACCATCGCCAATAACCGTGGCGTTTTCATGGATAAACAACGCTCTAGGTCATTCGCGGTTGCAAAAATAACACAAAAAAGGCCGCGTCGGGAAGGACGCGGCCTTTTAATTTCTCTCTGGTTTGAGCGTGTTATTTTTTCACGCCGAACGCTTTAAACTTCTTGTTGAACTTGGCCATCTGGCCGCCCGAATCATTCAGGCGGTGTACGCCCGTCCACGCCGGGTGGGTCTTCGGGTCGATTTCCAGGCGCATCACGTCGCCGGCTTTGCCCCAGGTGGAGCGGGTGGTGTACTCGGTGCCGTCGGTCATGACGACTTTGATTTCGTGGTACTCGGGGTGAATGTCTTTTTTCATCGTCGTATCCCGCGCCATCGGCGCTGTAAGTGGCGCAAATAAAGGGTTTCGGCCGGGCCATGCCCGCCAAAGAGCGCGCCTTATACAGGGTTGCGCCCCCCTGTTCAAGCAGCGCCGTCCAATGGTTAACGCTGGTCCAATTTCAGCTCAATTCTGCGGTTTTTGGCCCTGGCGGCAGGGGTTTGGCCGGGCTCCAGGGGCTGGAATTCGCCAAACCCCGTGGCGGCCAGCCGCTCGGCGGGAATCCCTTGCGCGATCAGGAACTTGACCACCGAAACCGCACGCGCGGTGGATAGTTCCCAGTTGGAGGCAAACGCCGCCGTGGCGATGGGCACGGTGTCGGTGTGCCCGTCGATGCGCAAAATCCAGTTTACGTCCTTGGGGATCTGACGGCTGATCTCGGCGAGGGTCTGGGCTAGTTGCACCATCTGGCGCTGGCCTTCGACACCCAGATCGGCCGAGCCCGAGCCAAACAGCACTTCGGACTGGAACACAAAGCGGTCGCCGACGATGGAGACGCCGGGCCGAGTGCCCAGAATATCCCGCAAGCGGCCGAAGAATTCCGAACGGTAGCGCTGCAACTCCTGCACTTTGCCCGCCAGCGCACGGTTCATGCGCCGCCCGAGGTCCGAGACTTGCGCTTTTTGTTCAGCCGTCAGCTTGTCGGATGCATCCAGCGCCGCAGCCAGGCGCGCCAGTTCCTGCTGCAACTCCTGCAACTGCTGGCTCATCAGTGCGGCCTGGGCCTGGGCGTCGAGCGTCAGCGCGCGTTCCTTGGCGATGGCAGCGTCGGCGGTATTGGCCTTGGCTTTCAGCGCCGCCACCTGTTTTTCCAGGTCCGCCTTCAGCGCTTCCAGCGCCTTCACCTGATTTTGCATCAGCGCCAACTGGTCGACCTGCTTGGCGATCAGGTCGCGGTCGGCGGTGGATTTCTGCGTGGCGGTGGACAACGCTGTTTTGGCCTGGTCGGCTTCGGTGCTTTTCTCGGCAAAGCGGCCCTGCAAGTCGCGGAAGTCGATGCGAAGTTGCGTCAGCTCGCCCAAGTCCTGGTTGGCCACGCGCAACTGGTCGGACATGCGGGCAAGGTTGTTTTCCAGTTCCACGCGCGCCTGACGCTCCATCGACAGCATGTCGGTCATCTCGGCCATGCGTTTGTTGAGCGCGCTGAGGGCCTGTTCGCGGCCCGACAGGGCCTGGCCCAGGAAGAACTGGCCCAGCACGAACACCAGCAGCACGAAAATCAGAATGATCAGCAGCGTCGACAGCGCATCGACCCAGCCGGGCCAGATGTCGACGGTTTGATGCGGGCGGCGGGCGAAGGCGGGCATGATCTAATCTGCCTTAGGCCCCGGAACCGTCGTCGCGTTGGCCGGATTGTCCGGCCGTGGCCGCGATGGTTTTGGCCAGCAGTTTCATTTCAGCGCGGATTTCGCGCAGCATGTCCTCGCGTCCGCCGTCGAGATTGCCGGCCAGCCTGATCAGCACCGCATCAATACTGCGGATGTGGCCCTTGGTGATGTCGTCGAGCCCGCTGTTTTGTGAACCGGCACCCTCGTTCAGGCGCTTCAGCAGCGGCGTCAATTCCTTCTGGTTCTCGGCCAGACGCAGCAGCACTTGTGTTTCGGTGCGCATCTGCTCGGTGAGGATCGTGAGCTTGTCGTTCATCGCGGCGAACTGTTCGTTGCCGGCCGCCCGGCTTTGCTCGGTGCGCGCCATGATTCTTTGCAGTTCCTGC
>JAEUKM010000269.1 GCA_016793085.1 Rhodospirillaceae bacterium | reverse complement strand
TAGGCAGCGCAAGTGACATCCAATACTGGTGCCTTTTCGAGGCCGCTGCCAACCGAATGCCCACAGACTTATCCACAGAAACTGTGGAACCACTGGTTGCGCTGCAACATTTCCGAGAAGAGTCCGAAACCCGCCTTCACCGGACTTTCCCGGAATCCCCCCCCCGACCGGGACGCGCGGGGACTGGAACAGTGACCTTACAACGCGGCTAAATCACCTCGCGCGCCTCGGCGAAGCGCAGGTTGGGGTATTTTTCCTTGACCATGTTCAGGTAAACATTGTTCGGCGCCAGGTAAACCGGATCATCTGCCCCGTCGAGCGCGACGTTGGCACTGTAGCGGTCGGAAAGCTGGCGCAGTTCGGCCGGGTCGCCGTGAATCCAGCGCGCCGTCGAGCAGTTGTAGTTTTCGAAGATGACCTGTACGCCGTACTCGTTCTCCAGCCGGCTGGCCACCACGTCGAACTGCAACGTGCCGACCGCGCCGAGGATCAGGTCGGTGCCTGACAGAGGCCGGAAAAGCTGCGTCGCCCCTTCCTCAGCCAATTGCTGAAGACCTTTCTGCAATTGTTTGATTTTTAGTGGATTCGCGATGCGCGCAAGGCGGAAATGTTCGGGTGCAAAGGAAGGGATGCCGGTAAAGCGCAGATCTTCGCCTTCGGTGAAGGTTTCGCCCAAGCGGATGGTGCCGTGGTTGGGAATGCCGATGATGTCGCCGGGAAAAGCCTCGTCGGTGGTGCTGCGATCACGTGCCATAAAGGTGATCGCGTTATTGACCGCCAGCAGCTTGCCACCGGCGCCCTGGCGCACTTTCATGCCGCGCTCGAAGCGGCCCGAGCAGACGCGCAGGAAGGCGATACGGTCGCGGTGCTTGGGGTCCATGTTGGCCTGGATCTTGAACACGAAACCGGAGAATTTTGGCTCGTTGGGCGCCACCTGACGGGTCACCGCTGGGCGGGCGATGGGTGCCGGTGACAACTCGACCACGGCATCGAGGAGGCTTTGTACGCCGAAGTTATTGACTGCCGAGCCAAAGAACACAGGGCACTGTCTGCCGCTCAGGTAGGCATCGGCGTCGAATGGGTGGGAGGCGCCGCGCACCAGTTCGATGTCGCCACGCAATTCGTCGGCCTGACTACCGATCAGCTCGTCGAGACGCGCGTTGTCCAGCCCCTGAATGATTTCCGCCGTACCCTTCTCGGCCTGCGGGTCGAAGAAGGCGATGGTGTCGTCGTAAAGGTGATAAACGCCGCGGAAACGCTTGCCCATGCCGATCGGCCAGGTCATCGGCGCGCATTGGATGCCGAGCACCGACTCGATTTCGTCGAGCAGGTCGATGGGTTCCTTGCCTTCGCGGTCGAGCTTGTTGATGAAGGTCAGGATCGGCGTATCGCGCATGCGGCAGACGTTCAGTAGCTTGATCGTCTGCGCTTCGACACCGTTGACCGAGTCGATCACCATGACCGCCGAGTCGACGGCCGTCAGCGTGCGGTAGGTGTCTTCCGAAAAATCCTCGTGGCCTGGCGTGTCGAGCAGGTTGATCATGCATTCGCGGTAGGGAAACTGCATCACCGATGAGGTCACCGAGATGCCGCGCTGCTTCTCCAGTTCCATCCAGTCCGAAGTCGCATGGCGCGAAGCCTTGCGGGCGCGAACTTCACCTGCCACCTGGATGGCGCCGCCGAACCACAGCAGTTTTTCGGTTAGCGTGGTCTTGCCGGCGTCGGGGTGGGAGATGATCGCGAAAGTGCGGCGGCGGGAGATTTCGTTGTCGAGGGCGGTCACGGCAATGGGCGAATAGCGGAAAGTCCGCGATTATACCGTTGCAGCGATGCAACGAAGATTCAAGCCGGCGGCAGGACCCGGCGATACAGGGCGCGACTGGCATAAGCCAGCCACGGCAAAGTCAGTGGCAAGAGCGGGAGTAGCAAGATACTGGCGATGGTTGCGGTCGACAGCAAAAAAGCCCACGAAATGGCCGGCCCGAAGTTACCCAGCACGACGCGCACGCTGATCACCACCGCATCG
>JAEUKM010000234.1 GCA_016793085.1 Rhodospirillaceae bacterium | reverse complement strand
TGCCGTTGTCTCTGTCGGGTGGCGCGGCAGCTTGCCCAGGGCCGCCAACACCCAGGCCGTGCCGACGGTGGGATGGCCCGCGAACTCCATTTCCACCGTGGGCGTGAAAATCTTCACGCGGTAGGCGTGCACCGGGTTATCGGGCGGCAGGACAAAGGTGGTTTCCGAGTAGTTGAACTCGTTGGCGATCTTTTGCATCTGCGCTTTCGACAGCCCGCGCCCGTCCAGCACCACGGCTAATGGGTTTCCGCCGTAGGCTTGCGTCGTGAACACATCGGCGGTGACGAATTTCAGGCGGCGGTTGTCGTCCATGGCGGCGCTCCTTGCATCAGCGGCGCGAGAGTGGGGCGGGCCCTGCCGGACGTCCACGGGAATCTTGGCCTATCACACTTTGAACTAGGACGGTTCGGGCCAGCTTTGCGGGAAAGCCTTGCATACCTTTTTGTTCAAGGTATTATGCCTCGAATCGATAGGTAAGGGGCTTTTTATGGCGGCGAAATCGACCAACCCTCATTTCATGAACGGCGTGCCAGAGCTTTTGATCCTGCGGCTGCTGAAAGACCGCGAGATGTACGGCTACGAGCTGGTGCAGGCCATCCGTGCCGCCACGCGCGATGAAATCACACTGGGCGAAGGCGTCGTCTATCCGGTTTTGCATGCGCTGGAAAAAGACGGCGCGCTGAAATCGCGCCGCAAGGCCGTGGCCGGTCGCACGCGCGTCTACTACACCGTCACGGCGGCCGGCTTGAAGCGCCTGGGCGCCCTGATCGGCACTTGGGCCAAACTGAACGATGCGATTGCTTCCACCTTGAACGGAGACGCTCATGCCCCGCTTGCCGTTTGAGACCCTGTCCGAGACGCTGAGGCGCGGCGGCATCGCCCCGCGTCACGTGAGCCGCTATATCGCTGAGCTGAACGATCACTGCGATGATCTCACGCAGGCCGCACAGGCCAAGGGGCTTTCACGCGCCGACGCCGAGCGGCAGGCGCTGGCCGAACTGGGCTCGCCCGATGATCTCGCGCAGGCCATGCTGGCGCGCGACGATCTCAAGACCCTGAGCGCGCGTCATCCTATGTCGTTCTTCAGTTTCGGCCCGGCCGTTGTGCTGGTGGTGTCGTTTATAGCCGCAGGCGTTTTGCTGGTGGGCATTGCGCTGACAGGTCAGGCGATGTTCGGCGCACAAACATCGGCCGACCTGACGCCCGAGCAATTGGCCGTGCTGCACGGCTTGCAGCCGGTCTTCAATGCCTTCGCCTGGGGTCTGAAGTTCCTGCTGCCGTCGGCGCTGGGCTGGCTGTTCCTGCGCAAGGCCATGCGGCAGCAGGTCGACTTGCGCTGGGTTGTGCTGGGGGCGGCACTCATCGCCGTAATAGGCGGGGCCACAGACCTTACTGCCACACTGCCCTCGGCTCCGGGCGAGAAGGGCGAGCTTCAATTCGGCTTTGGCTGGTACCCGCCGTTCCCGGAATACCTCAATACAACCTTCAGGGCGCTGTTTAACTTCGCTGTACTTGCGCCGGGGCTGTGGTGGTTGGCGCGCGCCAAGGCGGCCCAAGCCTGAACCAAGACCCCTAGGGGCAGGATTCCATCAGCCCCAATTAAACTGCGGGCCAAACACCCAATCTGCGGTTATACTCCCGTCCCCAATAAGCATGGGCAGGGGGCGGCGCATGACTGAAGGCCTGAGCCGGCGGCAGGCACTCTTGGCGGCCACATCGGCGGCGTCGGCGTTGGCCGCGCCGGTATCGGCGGCAGCCCCCCGCGGCAAGATGCCGCTGGACGAGTACCAGGCCTATGACGGGCTGGGGCTTGCAGCCCTCGTCGCCAAGGGCGACGTGGAACCCCGCGAACTTCTGGAAGCGGGCATCGCGCGCCTTGAAGTGGTCGACACCAAGCTCAACTGCATTTCCCAGCGTTTGTTCGATATCGGCCGCAAGCAGATCGCCGATGGTTTGCCGAAGGGGCCGTTCACCGGCGTGCCCTTTTTGCTGAAGGACATCAGTGTCGATCTGGCCGGAACACCCACAGCCTCGGGCAGCAAGTTCTTTCAGGACGATATCGCACCCGCCGACAGCACGCTGGTGACGCGCTACAAGAACGCGGGCCTGGTGATCTTCGGCAAGACCACCACACCGGAGTTGGGCTTAACGGGCACTACTGAGTCCGTTGCTCACGGCCAGACCAAGAACCCCTGGAATCTCGAGCGCACCACCGGCGGCTCCTCGGGCGGGGCGGCGGCGGCGGTGTCGGCCAACATCGTGCCGGTTGCCAATGCCAGCGACGGCGCCGGCTCCATCCGCGTGCCCGCCTCGTGCTGCGGCGTGTTCGGCATCAAGCCCACGCGCGGGCGCGTGCCGCGCGGCCCCCGCAGCTTTGAAAGCTGGAACGGCCTGGGCACGGTGCACGTCATCAGCCGCAGCGTGCGCGACAGCGCCGCCATGCTGGATATTTCCGCCGGGCCCGATCTCGGCGATCCCTATGCCGCCGTGCCGCCCAACCGGCCTTTCGTGCAGGACGTGGGGGCCGATCCCGGCAAGCTGCGCATCGCGCTCATGCTCGCCCCCACCTCGGGCGCCAAGGTGGATCCGGCCTGCATCGAGGCCGTGCATGCGGCGGCGAAACTGTGCCAGGACTTAGGCCACATCGTTGAGGAAAAAGCGCCCGTCATCGACCAGAAAGCCACCTTCGACGGCCTGGTGGCGACGTTATGCGTTTCGGTGGTGCGCGCACTCGATGGCCGGGCCGCGCGCCTGGGCCGCGCCGTCACCGCCGACGATGTGGAGCCGGTGACTTGGTACTACTACCAGCAGGGCAAGAAGGTGCCGGGCTCGGCCTATGCCGATGCGCGCGCAGCCTTCGACAGCACCGGCCGCGCGGTGGCTGAATTCCAACAGACGTACGATCTGATTTTATCGCCCACGCTGGCCAAGCCGCCGGTGAAGCTGGGTCTGCTCAGTCTGTCGCCCGCAAGCTTTGACGACTACGTGCGCGAAGTGATGGCCTTCGGGCCGTTCACGGCGCTGGCCAACATGACGGGCCAGCCCGCCATGTCGGTGCCGCTGTATTGGTCGGCGGAAGGCCTGCCGGTGGGCGTGATGTTCGCGGCCCGCATGAACGACGAGGCCACGTTGTTCCGGCTGGCCGGGCAGCTTGAAACGGCCCGGCCCTGGTTCAACCGGCGCCCCATGATTTAGCCCCGCTTGCCGCAAACAAAAACGGCGCCGGGTTGCCCGGCGCCGTTCTGCATTATACGCGTCTTGGCTGTTCTTAGAACTTGAACGAGGCATCCACGCCGATGAGGCGGCGCGCCGAGGGCGAGATGAATGCGCCGCCGAATTCGGGCGCGGGGATGACTTCTTCCAGGTGCTTGGAATTGGCGAGGTTCTTGGCGAACGCCGTGACCGACCAGTTGTCCGATTGCAGCCCGATGCGCAGATCGATGGTGGTGTAGGCGTCGCGGCGCTGCGTGCAGCCGCTGCTGGGCAGGCCGAACAGCGTCGGGCGGTTCTGGCACTGCACGACGTGGAACCACGTCGGGCCGACGATGGTGGCATCCGCGCGGGCCAGAAGGTCGAAGCTCTCGGTGACCGGGGCCAGCAACTGCGTGCCGAAGTTCAGCGTATAGTCGGCTGTATAGGGCGACTTGTTGCCCACCGTGTAGGGCCGGGAGGCCATGCGCTTGATCTTGCTGTCGGTCACGTTGCCGCCGCCGAAGATCGACCATTCGTCGGTGAGGCGCGCGTTGAACGCCAGTTCGCCGCCGACCAGGCGCACCTTGTCGATGTTGTTGACGACGCGCAGGAGGCCGAAGGGGCCCACCAGGAATTCGAAGAACTGCATATCGTCGACGGTGTTGTGGTAGGCCGCACCCTCGATGCTGAAGCGCTTGTCGAGGAACTCGGACTTGAAGCCCACTTCGAACGCCGAGGAGGTTTCCTCGCGGTAGTCGTCGTTGATGATTAGCCCCGCGCTGACCGGTGGACGGTTGAAGAATACGTTCACCGTAGCGTTGGCGCCCTGGCTATTGAAACCACCGGCCTTAAAGCCGATGCCCCAGTTGGCGTACAAGGTCAGGTCGTCGGTTGGCTTGGTCGTGATGCTGATCTTCGGCTCAAGCTGATCGAAGGTGTTTTCCTTGGCGCGGATTCCGGCCGGGTTGATGGTGGGGTCCAGGCCCGGGTTCAGGAACGCGTTGCCCGAAGACACGCCATCGTTGGTGAAGTCCACGTACTGCGTGCGCGCCGTTGTCGATACTAAATTACGCACCTTGCGTTCTTCGCGGTCGTAGCGCAGGGCCAAGGCGAATTCGGTGTTTTCCTGTATATCGTAGGCGATGGAACCGAAGGCCGCGTACACGTTGCTCTTGAAGCGGTCGTACACCAGCGATTCCGTGGCGTTGAAGTCGCCGCGCGGCAGGAACAACTGCTCGGTGACGCCGCGGCCGCGGTCGATGCCGAGGTTCACGCCAACCTCGCGGTTAATGTGCAAGCCGTAGGCGCCGATGATCCAGCGCAAGGGCTGGTCGGCGGGTGATGCGAACCGGATTTCGGCGCTGAAGTCTTCCTGGTTCCGCACCTGATACTGCGTGCCGTCGCAGAGTGTCGGCGTATAGGCGCCCAGGAAAGAACCTTCCGGCGTCGGCGCCAGGAATTCGGGCGAGGGCAGGCGCACGCCCGCCGCCGCCAGTTGCGTGGTGGAAGCGCGGCAGGCCGCATCCTGGTTGAAGAAGCCGAAGGCCGCCGATGTACCGTCGGACGAAAAATCGTTCTTCACGTCGCTGTAGAGCACCCAGGCCGTCAGCGTGCCCGCGTCGTAGTCCTGGTCCCACTTGGCCGAGAGTTCCAGGCTGTCCTGGTCGTTCTCGGGGTCGACGTTGGGCTGGAAGGTGAACTGATGATCGTTCACGTCTTTCGCCAGGTCCGGGTTGCCGAAGATTGTGGCCAGAGCCGGCAGGGCGAACACGGCGTTGAAGTTGATGGCGGCCGCGTCCACCTGGCCCCAACGGGCCTTCAGGTCGATGCTGGTGTCGTCGCTGGGCTCAAACACGAAGCGGCCGTTGATGTTGTAACCTTCGTAGTCGTCCACGACCTTCTTGTTCAGGAATGTGTTTTTGAAAAAGCCGTCGGTGCGGCGCCAGTCGGCCTGGATTTTGTAGAAGGCGTTCTCGGAAATGGGGCCGCTGGTCGAGACCATGCTGGCGAAGGTTTTGTTGTCGGCGGCCGTGCCTTTGAGGATGGTTTCCTGTTTGTCGGTGGGCTTCTTGGTGTTGATGATGAACGCGCCTGCGGCGGCGTTACGGCCGTAAAGCGCGCCCTGCGGGCCTTTCAGAATTTCGATCTGCTGCAGATCGGGATACTCGCGGTTCAGGGCCGCGGGGTTGGTCATCAGGATGCCGTCGATAATCAGGCCGAAGC
>JAEUKM010000186.1 GCA_016793085.1 Rhodospirillaceae bacterium | reverse complement strand
GGCGGCCATCATAGCGAAGGACAGGTCGATGAACTGCCACACCGTCTCGACGGTGAACACAGCACCCGAGGACACGGTGAAGGCGTAAATGACGCGTGCGGGCGCCAGCGCCTTCTCGCCGAACAAGTAGGCGAGCGCCCGGCTGCCGTAGAGCCCCCAGGCCAGAAGTGTGGAATAGCCGAACAGCACCACGCTGAAGGCCACCACCGGCCCGCCCAAACCCGGAATCGCAGCATCGAAGGCCATGACGGCCAGGGTCGCGCCCGTTTCGCCCGATTGCCACACGCCGGTGACGACGATCACCAGCCCGGTGATGGAACAGACGATGATGGTGTCGACGAACACGCCGACCGCGCCCAGCACGCCCTGCTCGACGGCGTTGTTGCTCTGGGCGGTGCCGTGGGCGATGGCGGCACTGCCCACGCCCGCTTCGTTCGCAAAAATGCCGCGTGCGACACCGTAGCGAATGGCCTCGATGATCGCGGCCCCGGCGAAGCCACCGACGGCGGCCATGCCGGTGAAGGCGCTGGTGCAAATCTCGGCCAAGGCACCGGGAATAGCCGTGGCGTTCACCGCCAGCACGGCTAGGCCTGCCAAGAGGTAAACGCCCACCATCAGCGGCACCAGCGCGTCGGCGGCCTTGGCTAGCCGTTTAACGCCACCCACCAGCACCACAAGAATCGATACGATCAGGATGACTTGCGACCCCCAGAAGGGAATATCGAAGTGCGTGTAGAATACCTCGGCGATGGTGTTGGACTGTGCGCTCGGCCCGAAAGCCTGGATGCACGCGCACACCGCATAGACACCGCCCAGCCACACCCATTTCGAACCCAGGCCGTGCTTGATGTAGTACATGGGCCCCGCAAGGATGGTGCCTTGCGGCGTCACTTCGCGGTAGGTGACGGCCAGGTACGCCTCGGCATAGCGCGTGCCCATGCCGACAAAGGCCGTCATCCACATCCAGAACAACGCGCCCGGCCCGCCCAAGTGAATGGCCGTAGCCACGCCGACGATCTTGCCGATGCCGACCATGCCCGCCAGTGCGGTCATGAGCCCGTCGCGCGGTGAAAACTCACCGGCCTCGGCTTTCCGGAATATCAGGCGCGGATCGTAAACCTGCCGCAGGCCGCCCCACAGGCGCACCCAGGGCAGGAAGCGCAGACCGATGGTCAGGTAAAAGCCGGTGCCCAGGATGAGTGCAATAGTGACGGGCCCGAAGGCGATGTCGGAGGCGGTGGCGATCAGGCCGGAGATGGCGTCAAGCATGGGCGCAACCTCATCCTGTTGCGGTGCGTTTGAAAAGAGGCCGTGAAAGAATAAGCCGCGCTTAAGCCCCTGGGAACATCAACTCTTTTGCCGTGCGGCCAAATGGGGGTTGATTTCCGCTTCATCTCTTGGCTGAAATACCTGCCATGCCCCGCGCCATCAAAGACACCCGCGTGCTGCTGATCGAGGACGAGCGCTCCGTGCGCGAAATCCTGAAGGCGATTTTCGAGAAGCTGGAGGTGAAAGAGATTGAGGAATGCCCCAGCGCCGAATACGCTTGGGAGGCGCTGGTGGGCGCGAAGGCCCGGCCCTTCGATGTGATTTTCGTCGATCTTCAGCTTCCCGGCATTGGCGGGCGCACGTTCATGAAAAAGCTGCGCGCACTGCCGCACCCCAAGGCCAAAACCATTCCCATCGTGGTGCTGACCTCCACCAACGAGCCCGAAACCTACAAGAAGCTCGAGCGCTACGGCATCTCCGCGTATCTGATCAAGCCGGTGTCGGTGGATGTCGTCAGGAATGCGCTGGACAAGGCGCTGTCGGGGCGCGTCGCTAACACACGTCCCATCCCCACGCCCCTGCGCGAGGATTTTTAGGGCGCGTTTCTTAAGCGGGCATCACCGGCAGGTCGGTGGGGCCGGGGTCCACGCCGCATTGCTTCATCAGCGTCGTCACCTGGCCGCGGTGATGGGTCTGGTGATTGAACAACTGCATGACGAACAGCCACATATCGCCGGTGATCTCGCGGTTGTAGGACATGCTTTTGAACGTGAAAGGCTTCGCCAGCCAGTCGTCCGTTAATCCGGCGGCAAAGGCTTTAATCTCGCCGTCCAGCTTGCGCCGCGCGGCCCACAGATCATCGAAGTCCTCGTAGACGATGGTGTTGAGCGCATAGGGCGGCAGTTGCGCGCCCTGAAAACGCGCCAGCCAGATCGTGTCGCCGACAAGGATGTGATTCAGTGTGCCGTGGATGGATTTGAAGAACGCGCCCATGTCGGCCTTGCGCTGAGTATCGGGGATTTTAGCGCAGCCCGTGTAGACGTTCTCGTTCATCCAGGCGTTGTAGCGGGCGTATGTTTGAAAAATTTGAGCGGTCATGGCGAACCCCTGTGGCGGAGTGCGCCATCATCTCAGAGAGCAATCGGCCACGCTACGGGTGTCTTACGCCGAGTGGGCAGCAGCGTTTCGCGCGGCGGCGTCCTGCGGCATGGGGCCGGGCGCCTTGAAGCGCACGAGCAGCGCCAGCAAGAGCAGCGAAAAATTGGCGATGCCCATGAGGATGAAGGGGGCCGAAGGCCGCCATTCGTCGAACAGGTAGCCACCCAGCTTGCCCGCGATCAGGATGCCGATGCCGCCGCATACGCCGAACACGCCGATGACAGCCCCGCGCCCGTCCTTGGGCGCTTCCTGGCCGATCAGCGTTTGCGCGGCCAGCACGGCGTTCACCTCGGCCATGCCCAGCAGCACGGCAGCCGGGTACATGGCCGCACTGGTGGGGTCGGGCAGGAAGCCCGCAATGAGGTAGCCGCACGTCGCCAGCGCCATGGCCATGCACAGCGCGGAGACGCGGTTCATACGGTCGCACAGAATGCCCACCACCGGCGCCCACACGGTCGCGGCGATAGTGACGATGACGAAGAAGAGCCCGCTGGCTTTGAGCGCCTCGGCGGAACTCATGCCCTTGGAAATGCCCACCTGCATCACCCACAGCGAAAAAAAGGTGGAGACGGTGGACAAATCGCCGCGCGACACCATGGCCGCCACGTAGGACAGGGCCACGCGCGGGTTTTCGGCTGCCTTCAGGCCGCGTTTCAGCGTCGGCAGGAAGCTTTCGCGCGTCGTGATCGCCGAGGGCACGCCGCCCTTCAGCCCGAAGCGCAGCACGCCGGCATTGAACAGGCAGATGCCAGCAAACAGCCACAAGGCCGTTTCGCCCGCAGCGGCGGGCGTCATGCCTCCGCTGGTGAGTTTCTGCGGTAGCTTCGAGAGCGTCAGGATCACCACGATCACGCCCACGGCCTGCAGAAAGCCCATCATGCCCACCAGCTTGCCGCGGTCGCGCTCGTCGGGATAATCGGCCTGCACCGTCGCCAGCATGGACGTGGCGCCGACAACGCCCAACGCGAAGATCATTCTGTAGGCGATCAGCTCCGTTTCCGACGTGGCCAGCGGATAGAGAATGTAGCCCACCGCCAGCATGGCGAAGCCGAAGACATACACCGGCCGCCGCCCGATCTTGTCCGAGGCCACGCCCGCAACGCCGATCAGCGACAGAATCACCAGCTCGCTGAAGAACACCAGGTTGCCCGCAAGCTTGCCCTGATCCTCCTGCGGAATATTCAGGATCTCGGTGAAGATGAAGGGTTGCACGAACGACAGGAACACCGTCGAGGCGATGGAGAAGAAGCCCGCGTAATAGAGCGTCAGCGCGTTCATGCGGCTGATGCCCGGCATGAAGCGCACGGGGCCAATCTTCAAATTTTGTATACCGGTGTCTGCCGCCGCGCCGTTGCTCATGCTGTCCTCATCCCTCGCGTCCGCACCTTACCCAGCCCCGGATGCTCGCGTACCCACGAACCGGTGATCGCCCGCGCTTTGGTCGTGATACGGTGCCGGACCTGCTTTGGACGCATCGAGTGCGGGTATGT
>JAEUKM010000174.1 GCA_016793085.1 Rhodospirillaceae bacterium | reverse complement strand
GTAAAGCTCTTCGTAGCCTTCCAGCAGCAACAGGTTCCCCGCCTCGGCGTGATGGATGACGCGCCACTCGCGTTGCTCGTAGGCGGTGGAGTAATTGCCCAGGAATTTGCGCATCTTCTCCTTGCCCTGAAGCGGCTTGGTGTCGATGTGCCAGTAGTATTCGAAATCGTCCGTCAGCAGCGCCAGGAACGCCTCGACGTCGCGGCGTTTCCAAGCGTCCATCAACGTCCGCATCACATCCAGATTGGTTGCCATGTGCGCCTCCCCCAGTTGCCGGCGAAAAACGCTAGGACCGATTAGTCAGTCTGTCAATGCAAGTATGTCTGCCATACTTTATACAATTGATTTTCAATAATAATTTAGCTGTTCACAGATTCGTGCCTGACTGCCGGCGCCGAGGCCGCAAGAAGAGCCCTTTCACGCTTCCGCATTGTAAGTTCTGCTTTGCAAGTGAGGCGAAGAGTCTCATACAGTGTCGCTTTCCGGCTTTCTGATATGAGGGACTCGCCTGCGATGCCGACCGTTCAAGAGATGAAAAGCAAAATGCGCCTTCCGGCCATAGCGGCGCCCATGTTTCTGGTCTCGGGGCCCGATCTGGTGCTGGCCGCCAACAAGGCCGGTATCATCGGTACATTCCCGGCCAACAACGCGCGCACCATCGACACGCTTGAGGAATGGTTCGACCGCATCACCAAGACCGTGAAACCCGACTCGCCGCCCTGGGCCGTGAACATCATGGTTCACAAGACCTACACGCGCATGCAGGAGGAACTGAACCTCGCCATCAAGTACCGCGTGCCCATCATCATCACCGCACTGGGCAGCCCCGCGGCCATCGTTGACCAGGTGCACGGCTACGGCGGTCTTGTGCTGGCCGATGTGAACTCGGTGACCTTCGCGCAGAAGGCCGCCGCCACGGGCGTGGACGGCCTTGTTCTGGTCGCCGCCGGGGCGGGCGGACACACGGGCATGATCTCGGGCTTTGCGTTCGCGCCCGCCGTGCGCGAATTCTTCAACGGCATCATCGTGCTGGGCGGGGCGATCGGCACCGGCCAGGCGGTGCGCGCGGCTGAACTGCTGGGGGCCGACTTCGCCTACCTCGGCACGCGCTTCATCCCCAGCACGGAAAGCATGGCGCCCCAGGCTTACAAGGAAATGCTGATCACCTCGAAAGCCGAGGATATCATCCTGTCGGCCTCCATGACCGGCGTTCCCGCCAACTGGCTGCGCGCCAGCCTGGTCGCGGCGGGCTACGACCCCCACAACATGCCGGAAAAGAAAGCGATGGAACTGGGCCGGCCCGAGGATTCAGGCCCGAAGCGCTGGAAAGAAGTATGGTCGGCGGGCCAGGGCGTGGGTTCGATTCACAAGATCGAGCCGGTCAGTGAAATTGTCGACCGCCTGGTCGCGGAATACAAATCCGTCACTTAGCCAGTTTATCGCGTTTCAGCACGATGCCTGAGGCCTCGCGGTCCCACGTCGCAGGCGTGACCCCTTCGCGGCGCAAGTCCGCTTTCTGAATCTTGTTGGTGGGCGTCTTGGGCAATTCCGTCTCGAACCGCACATAACGCGGCACCATGTAGTGGGCCATGCGCGGCACCAGGAATTCGATCAACTCCTTGGGATCGACGGTTTCGCCTGCCTTGGGCGCGATGGTCACCATCACCTCTTCCTCGCCGTTGGCGCTGGGCACGCCGTAGGCCGCGACTTCGCGCACGGCGGGGAATGCGGCCACGTCGGCCTCCACTTCCAGCGATGAGATATTCTCGCCACGGCGGCGG
>JAEUKM010000160.1 GCA_016793085.1 Rhodospirillaceae bacterium | reverse complement strand
GTTACAGGCGATTAAGCACGTACTGCGCGGCGGAAACTTCAAACGCGCCAGGCGCGTCCACAAACAAGTGCGTCACCCGGCCGTCCTTCACTACCATGGCGTAACGCTGTGAGCGCAGACCCATGCCCCAGGGGCTGGCGTCGCTGGACAGGCCCGTAGCCTTGGCGAAATCCCCATTGCCGTCGGCCAGCATCATGATCTTGCCGTCGGCGTGATTGATGGCGGCCCATGCGGACATCACAAAAGCGTCGTTGACGGCGATGCAGGCGATGCGGTCCACCCCTTTGGCTTTCAGCGCTTCCGCATGCTCCAGAAATCCCGGCAGGTGCCGCGCCGAGCAGGCGGGCGTGAAGGCGCCCGGCACCGCGAACAGCACCGTCACCCCGTTAGCGCAGAGATCGCGGATGGAAACATCCTGCAGTGTCGCGCCCGGAAGGATTTGCACGCGCACGTTGGGCAGCGAATCGCCCACTTGTATTGTCACCGCCTTAAACCCTTTCGTCACTGGCCCCTTCACCGCTAAGCATAAGTCAGCATGTCAAGACTTGCGTTGCCACAAAGATAGGCTCATTTTTTTACGCATGGCATCGTCAAAACGCGCCTCCGAGTCCGGATACCTTGTCGGCCAGTTCCTGGTGGCCATGCCCGGCATGGCCGACCCGCGTTTCGAGCGCACGGTGATTTATCTCTGCGCGCACTCGGCGGAAGGCGCCATGGGCCTGATTGTCAACAAGCCCATGAAGGACATCAAGCTGCCGGAAATCCTGACCCAGCTTGGCATCGAATCCAAAAAGCCCTGCGATAAAATCCAGGTCCACCGCGGCGGGCCGGTGGAAACCGCGCGCGGCTTCGTGCTGCATTCGGCCGATTATGACCGCGAGGGCACGCTGAAGGTCAACTCCGAGATCTGCCTCAGCGCCACCACCGAAATCCTGCGCGCCATAGCGGCGGGCGAAGGCCCGAAATCAAGCCTGATGGCGCTGGGTTACTCGGGCTGGGGGCGCGGACAACTGGACGATGAGATCAAGCAGAACGCCTGGCTGAACGTACCCGGCGACGAGGCGCTGCTGTTCTCGGAAGACGTGGATTTGAAGTGGGAGCGCGTGCTGGCCAAGATCGGCGTCAGCCCCCACCTGCTCTCGGGCGAAGCAGGCCACGCCTAAAAACCAGTTTTATTTTATTAGGAGCATTTCCCCGACAAATGGAAACCATTTGGCGTGTCGAAATGCGACCAACAAGAATCAGTGAGCCGTCCAGCCGCCATCCACTTTTAAACTGGTCCCCGTCACCAGCTTTGCGGCGTTCGAAGCCAGGTACAGCACAGCGGAGGCCACGTCCTCAATGTCACCGACACGGCCCAGCGCGATCTTTTTCAGCACGTCCTCGCGGAAGCCTGGCTTTTCGAAGAACGGCCTGGTCATGGGCGTTGCGATGAAGGTGGGTGCGACCGCGTTCACGCGAATGCCGTGCGGCGCCAGTTCCAGGGCCATGGCCTTGGTCAGCCCTTCCAGGGCGTGCTTCGAAGCGCAGTAAACCGTGCGGTTAACCGCCCCCACGTGGCCCATCTGCGAGGACATATGGATGATGCTGCCTTTGATGCCCTGCTTCACCATGCGCGCGGTAATGGTCTGCGCCACGAAGAACGCCGCGCGCACGTTGATGTTGAAGATGGCGTCATAATGCTCAGGCGTGACGTCCAGAAACGGCTCGGGGATGTTGGTGCCGGCGTTGTTCACCAGAATATGCACATCCAGCGCGCCAAACGCCTTTTGCACCTGCGCGAGATCGGTGACATCGCAGACAAGTGACGATGCCTTGCCGCCCTTGGCGGTAATGGCCGCCACCGCCGTATCCAGTTCGGCGGCCCTACGCCCGACGACGATCACCTCCGCGCCCGCGTCGGCCAGCAGTTGCGCGCAGCCAAGCCCGATGCCCGTGGAGCCACCGGTGATAAGCGCGCGGTGGCCGGTGAGATCGAACAGCGCGGATACGGCTGCCGTCATGTGGCTGGCCCCTGCCCGCGTTTATTCGGCGGCTTTGGGATGGCCGTATCGGCGGACTCGCAGGTCGGCCTGCTCCTTGTGGCCCCAGAAGTTCTCAATCGCGCACAGGCGCGAGCAGTATTCACCCACCAGCGCCGAGGCGTCCTCGGTCACTTCCTGGTAGGTGCAGGTTTTCATGAACTTGCCGACCCACAGGCCGCCGGTGTAGCGCGCAGCACCATTGGTGGGCAGCGTGTGGTTGGTGCCGATCACCTTGTCGCCGTAGGAGACGTTGGTTTCCTTACCCAGAAACAAAGCGCCGTAGTTGCTCATCTTCTCTAAAAAGTAACGCGGGTTTTCCGTCAGCACTTCCACGTGCTCGGAAGCAATGCGGTCGGCTTCGGTGACCAACTCGTCCACCGTGTCGCACAGGATCACCTCGCCGTAGTCGCGCCAGGCCGCACCCGCGATGTCGCCGGTGGCCAGCACCTTCAACTGCCGTTCCACCTCTTTCAGGGTGTCCTTGGCCACGCGCTCGGAGGTGGTGAGCAGGATGGCCGGTGACGTGGGGCCATGCTCGGCCTGGCCCAGCAAGTCCGTCGCGCACATTTCACCGTCGGCCGTGTCGTCGGCGATGACCAGGATTTCCGTCGGCCCCGCGAACAGATCAATGCCCACCCTGCCGAACAACTGGCGCTTGGCCTCGGCCACGTAGGCATTACCCGGGCCCACCAGCATGTCGACGGGCCGGATGCTCTCGGTGCCGAGCGCCATGGCGGCCACGGCCTGAACCCCACCCAGGAGATAGATTTCATCGGCCCCGGCCAAGTGCATGGCGGCGATGGTGGCCGGGTGCGGCTGGCCCTTGGTGGGCGGCGTGCAGGCAATCACGCGCTTGCAGCCTGCCACCCGCGCCGTCAGCACGCTCATGTGCGCCGAGGCGACCATGGGGTAGCGCCCGCCGGGGATGTAGCAGCCGACGTTGTTCACGGGCACGTTCTTGTGGCCCAGCTTCACGCCGGGCAGGGTTTCCACCTCGATGTCCTTGAGGGCCGCCTTCTGCGCCTCGGCAAAGCGGCGGATTTGCGTTTGGGCGAACTTGATGTCGTCGATCACCTGGGGCGGGCAGGCCTCCACGCAGGCTTTGATCTCAGCCTCGCTCATGCGGAAGCGCTCGGGCGCGAAGCCGTCGAACTTCTGGGACAACTCACGCACCGCCGCATCGCCGCGCGCAGCCACGTCGGCCAGAATGCCCGTGACAATGCCCTGCACCTTGGCTTCATCGGCGGCTTTGGCGGCGGCAGCAGCGCCTTTCTTCAGATGACGGATCGTCATATGCGATGTGTCCTTTAATCAGCGCGCGGTCATGGCCGGACGCGCTCATGGTCTGGTGAATGGTAAAGTGCGAACGGGCGCGGAGACTAGCCGGGCCGTGGGGCCCACGCCTCATCCAAACCTGGCGCTGCTCACACAGCGGAAGAACGGCTTAAGCTATTGAATTTGCGAAGTAATTTCAGACAACGGCACCAAAGCCTGCAAAGGTCCGATGGCCGCGAGCGTCGGCACGCCGGTGAAAATGCGCGCCGCCGCCGCCCGGATGCTGGCCGTGTCGATGGCTTCCACGCGCGCGATCATCTCCGCGGTCGATAACGGCTGGCCATAGATGGCCAGTTGCCGCGCGCGCTGCGAGCAGCGGTTCGAGGGGCTTTCCAGCGACATGAGAAGACCCGACTTCAACTGCGCCTTGGCGCGCTTGGTTTCATCGGCGCTGATGGTGTCGGCGGCCTTGCGGATTTCGGCGCACAATACCGGCATCAGTTTCCGCACTTCCTCGGGCGCGGTGCCGGTGTAGATGGTGAACAGCCCCGTGTCCGAGAACGACTGGCTGGTGGAAAACACCGAATAGGCCA
>JAEUKM010000152.1 GCA_016793085.1 Rhodospirillaceae bacterium | reverse complement strand
CATAAGTGGATGCATTTTTAGGCGGGGAGGATGCCCGACTGTGCCGTCCCGTGGCCACGCCACCGGACGCAGTTGCCCCCTTCCCCCAGCCCCGGCTCTTGCAACAAAGCTGCCCAGGGCGGGAGGTCGCCGCCTCAAAAGCAGCAGCCGCGCGAATAATAAAGAGTGTGTTGTTACGGTGAGGGGATGCGCCGCGATGAAGAAGTTTGGATTGTCGTTGCTGCTGTGGGTGCTGCCGCTGGTGATGGCGCTGATGCGCCTGATCAACCCGGCTTTTCGCGAACACCTGACCCGCGCCGGAGGCGTCATTCAGGTGCGGCTGAAGGACAACAGCATCGCACGGCATTATATCGTCAGCCAAGGACGCGTGCGTTCGGCGGCGGGCGTCCATGCCCGGCCCGATGTGGACATTGTGTTCAAGGATGTCGGCGTTGCCCTGCAATTCCTGGCCCCGGATCCAAATCCCGGCGACGTCATTCACTTCATCAAGAACTATCAGGTCGAAATTCTGGGCAACGACGCGCTGGCGCTGTGGTTTGCAACGTTGGTGAAAAAAATCCAGTCGGGGATGTGGCGGCAAGGCACGCGCATGCCCGACGGCACCACGCGCTATGTGACCAACACCAACGGCGGGCCGCTGTATGTGTTCGTGAAGGACGGCAGGATCGTCCGCACCACGCCGATTGATCTTGACGCCAAGGACCCCGCCAGTTGGAGCATCACCGCGCGCGGCCGCACCTTCGCGCCCCAGCGCCAGAGCACGGTGAACGTGCACGCGTTGTCCACCAAGTCGGTAGTCTATTCGCAACGCCGCCTGCTCTACCCCATGAAGCGCGTCGACTTCGATGCAAACGGGGCGCGCAACCCGCAGAACCGGGGCAAGTCGTCCTATGTGCGCATCTCGTGGGATGAAGCGCTGGACACCATCGCGGCCGAAATCAAACGCCAGAAATCCACCCACGGCCCCGGCTCCATCGGCGTGCTGCACGGCGCCCATCACCAGATGGGCAATGTCGGCTACTGGCTGTCCGCGCTCATGCGCTTCTGCAACATCCTGGGTGTGACGCAGATGTCCTTCAGCCCCATCAGCTGGGAAGGCTGGTACTGGGGCGCACAGCACCACTTCGGCAACAGTATGCGCTTAGGGCTGCCCGGCGCATACGGCACGCTGGAAGACTGCCTGCACAACTGCGAGATGATCGTGTTCTGGTCGAGCGACCCGGAATCGACCTCGGGACTTTACGGCGGCGGCGAAGGCACGCAGCGCCGCTTCTGGGCCAAAGACCTCGGCATCGAATTCGTGCACATCGACCCGCACTTCAACCCGACCGCGCAAATGCTGGGCGGCAAGTGGCTGCCGGTGCGCCCCACCACCGATTCGGCCCTGGCGCACGCCATCATGTACGTATGGATCACCGAGGGCACCTATGATGCGGTGTTCGTGCGCGAGAAAACCACGGGCTTTGCGGAATGGTCCGACTACATCCTGGGCAAAAGTGACGGCGTGCCCAAGTCGCCCGCGTGGCAGGAAGCGGAAACCGGCATTCCGGCGAAAGACGTGATTTCGCTGGCCCGCGCCTGGGCGCGCAAGAAAACGTACCTGGCCGCGGGCGGTTTGGGTGCGGGCTTCGGCGGCGCCTGCCGTTCGGCCACCGGCCAGCAATGGGCGCGCAACATGATCCTGCTGATGACCATGCAGGGCTGGGGCAAGCCCGGCGTCAACTTCGGCAACCTGCAATGCGGCGTGCCGCTGGATCTGGCGCCCTACTTTCCGGGCTACGCCGAGGGCGGCATTTCCGGCGACCTGACCAAGACCGCCAACGCCGTGAACAACTACCAGCGCATGCCGCACGTGCTGACCATGAGCCCGGTGAAGCAGCGCATTCCCCGCGAGCGCGTGGCCGAGGGCATCAAGAACGGCCAGTGCAGCGCCTATATGTGGGACGGCATGGCGATGGAAGCGCAGTTCGCCGAGCAGGTGTACCCCGAGCCCGGCTATTCGCGCATCCACATGCTGTACCACTACGGCGGTTCGTCCTTCGGCACGACCATGGATTCCTCGCGCCTGGTGGAAATGTACCGCAACCCGACCGTTGAATTCGTCGTCAACCAGGCCATCTGGCAGGAGGGCGAAACGCAATTCGCCGACATCATCCTGCCCGCCTGCTCGGTCGTGGAGCGCGCCGACATCAGCGAGGTCTGCGGCTGCGCCGGTTTCGCGCACCACAACCAGTCGCAGATGAATCACCGCATGATCGTGATGCAGCACCAGTGCATCGCGCCCTTGGGCGAATCGAAATCGGACTACCAGATTTTCCTGGACGTGCTGACGCGGCTGGGCTTCGGCTCGATGTACTCGGAAGGCTGCAGCGAGCTTGACTGGTGCAAGCGCGTGTTCGACTCCTCCGACCTTGGCCGCTACATCAGTTGGGCCGAGTTCCTGGAAAAAGGCTACGTCGTCATTCCGCACGATCCCGAAACGGTGCGCGACCCCGTCTACATGCGCTGGTACCAGCAAGGCCGCAAGAAGGACGTGCCCGAGCCGCACCCCCTGCCTGCCGATTACAGCGGCGCGTTTTTGGAGGGCCTGCAAACGCAATCAGGCAAGATCGAGTTCGTGCCGAACTCGCTGAAACGCGGCGGTGCCTCCGACGAACGCCCGGCGCTGAACCGCTACATCCCGGCCTGGGAAGGACGCAGCATTGGTGTGTTGGCGCAAAAGTATCCGCTGCAACTCGTCTCGTCGCACCCGCGCTACAGTTTCCACACGCAGGCCGATGGGAAAGGCAGCAACATCATCGACATCGCCGACCACCGCGTGCGCGTGAACGGATATGCCTACTGGGTGGTGCGCATGAACGCGCTCGACGCCGCCGAGCGGGGCTTAAGCCAGCATAGTCTTGTCCGGGTGTTTAACGACCGCGCCGCCGTGGTGTGCGCGGTCGACATTTCGCCGCTGGTCGCGCGCGGCGCGGTGAAAACATTCGAATCCTCCGCCGAGTTCGATTTCGTGCAGGGGCCCGACGGCAAGGTGACCGACCGGGGCGGCTGCATGAACCTGCTGACGCCCTCGCGCACGCAAGCAAAAGGGACAAGCGCGATTGCCCCCAACTCGTGCCTGGTGCAAGTGGAAGCCTGGACCACAGACTGGAGTGCGGCCCATGGATAAGTGGAACCTGATCGTCGACGTGGCCCGCTGCACCAACTGCAGCAACTGCATTGTCGCCACACAGGACGAAGTGGACGGCAACGCCATCCCCGGTTACTCCGCCCCCGGCGGACCTGGCCTGAAGACCTTTGATGTTGCGCGCCACGTGCGCGGCGACGGCGCCATGGTGGACGTGCATTACGTGCCCAAGATGTGCAACCACTGCGACGAGGCCCCCTGCCTGCAGGTCGCAGGCGGCGTCATCACCAAGCGCGCGGATGGAATCGTGCTGATCGATCCGGTGAAGGCCAAGGGCCGGCGCGATCTGGTCTCGGTCTGCCCCTACGGCGCGATTGTGTGGAACGAGCGCGAGAACGTGCCGCAGGCGTGGTTCTTCGATGCTCACCTGCTAGATGCGGGCTGGGACAAACCGCGCGCCGTGCATAGCTGCCCCAGCGGCGCGCTTGAGGCGCGCAAAGTGACGGACGCCGCCATGCAGGACGCGGCAGCAACCGAAAAATTGCAGGTACTGAACCCCGAGCGGGGCACCAAGCCGCGCGTGTACTACAAGAACCTGGAACCGTGCCTGACGCACTTCATCGGCGGCAATGTCACGGCCCAAACTGGCGGCGGCACCGAGAACGTGGAGGACGCCGCGGTAAGCCTGCTGAGGGCCGGGCGCGTACTGGCCGAGACAAAAACCAACGCCTTCGGCGACTTCAAGTTCGACGGCCTTTTGCCGGGCTCGGGCGGCTATACGCTGCAGGCCGAACACCCGTCATTCGGCAAAGCCTCGCTGCAGCTCGACGGCGAACTGCGCCGCAGCCGCGACGAGGCGCTGATTTTGAAGTAGGGCCGCGTGGAACTTCAATTGAAAATTACGCCAGCCTACGGCCTTTCCTGAGCCTTATCAAAGCCTTGTAGCGCCGCACGCCCTGCCCCCTCGCCCGCTTGACCTAGGTCAAAGCTGGCTCAGCCGCCGCCTCATAGGTTCCGCCTCGTAGGTCCCGCCTACGCAGAACGGAAAGGCTTGAAATCCATGTCGACCACAACCGCAGCCAACGGCAGCCCAGGCGATGCCGCCAAGTTCCTCGCTTTCGTCTTTGCGGCCTTGAGTGTCCTGGGCTTGGCGCTGGCCACTAACGCGCAAGACATAGGCATGGCCTTTCATGGCTGGGTGTTCACGGCGGCGTTCTTGGCCGCGACCGTGGTTCTAGGGGCCAAGGCGGTCAGCGAAGAACCGGCGTCTCTACCGGGCAGCATTTACAACGATGATGTGATCAAGGCGGGCGTGATCGCCTCGGTCTTCTGGGGCATCGCCGGCTTCCTGGTGGGCCTGATCATCGCGCTGCAACTCTCATTCCCGGCGCTCAACTTCGACCTGCCGTGGACCAACTTCGGCCGTCTGCGTCCGGTACATACATCGGGCGTCATTTTCGCCTTCGGCGGCAATGTCCTCATCGCCACGTCGTTCTACGTCGTTCAGCGCACCTGCCGCGCACGCCTGGCCGGCGATATCGCGCCGTGGTTCGTGTTCTGGGGCTTCCAGTTGTTCCTGGTGGTCGCGGCGACCGGCTACCTCCTGGGCGTGACGGAAGGCCGCGAGTACGCAGAGCCGGAATGGTATGCCGACCTGTGGCTGACCGTGGTCTGGGTTGTCTATCTACTCGTGTTCCTGGTCACCATCGCGCGGCGCAAGGAGCCGCACATTTACGTCGCCAACTGGTTTTATTTGGCGTTCATCGTCACGGTGGCGCTGCTGCACCTCATCAACAATCTGTCGCTGCCCGTTTCGCTGACCGGCTCGAAGAGTTACAGCCTGTTCTCGGGCGTGCAGGACGCGCTGACCCAGTGGTGGTACGGGCACAACGCCGTGGGCTTCTTCCTCACCGCGGGCTTCCTCGGGATCATGTACTACTTCGTACCCAAACGCGCCGAGCGCCCGGTCTATTCCTACCAGCTCTCAATCATCCACTTCTGGGCGCTGATCTTCCTGTACATCTGGGCGGGGCCGCACCACCTGCACTATTCGGCATTGCCTGAGTGGGCGCAAACCCTGGGCATGACGTTCTCCATCATGCTGTGGATGCCCTCGTGGGGCGGCATGATCAACGGCCTGATGACGCTGTCCGGTGCCTGGGACAAGCTGCGGACCGACCCTGTGCTGCGCATGATGGTGGTGTCGGTCGCCTTCTACGGCATGTCAACCTTCGAAGGCCCCGTCATGTCGATCAAGGCCGTCAACTCCTTAAGCCACTACACCGACTGGACGGTGGGCCACACGCATTCCGGCGCGCTGGGGTGGGTGGGCTACATCAGCTTCGGCGCGCTGTACTGCCTGGTGCCGTGGCTGTGGAAGCGCAAACAGCTTTACTCGCTGCGCCTGGTGAACCTGCACTTCTGGGTCTCGACCATCGGCATCGTGCTCTACATTACCGCCATGTGGGTGTCGGGCATTCTGCAAGGCCTGATGTGGCGCGCCTACACCAATCTCGGCTTCCTTGAATACAGCTTCGTGGAAACCGTCGAGGCGATGCATCCTTTCTATCTGATCCGCGCACTCGGCGGCGGACTGTTCCTGATCGGCGCGCTGGTCATGACCTACAACTTGTGGCGGACCGCGCGCGGTGATGTGTCGGTGGAAGCAGCGGCAGCGCCAAATCTCAAACCGGCTTTGGCCTAAGGAGCGCGCGATGATTAAGCACGAAACGTTCGAGAAGAACTCAATCCTTCTCCTCATCGGCACCCTGATCGTCGTCTCCATCGGCGGGCTGGTCGAGATCGCGCCGACGTTCTACCTGGAAAGCACGGTCGAGAAGGTGCAGGGCATGCGCCCTTACACGCCGCTGGAATTGGTGGGACGCAACATTTACATCCGCGAAGGCTGCTACACCTGCCACAGCCAGATGATCCGCGCGCTGCGCGACGAGGTGGAGCGCTACGGCCACTACAGCCTCGCCGCCGAGAGCATGTACGACCACCCGTTCCAATGGGGGTCCAAGCGTAACGGGCCCGATCTCGCTCGTGTTGGCGGCAAGTATTCCGATGAATGGCACCGCGACCACATGCGCGACCCGCGTAGCGTTGTCCCGGAGTCCATCATGCCGGGGTACGGCTTCCTCTCCGAACGCGTGGTCGAGGCGAAGGATATCGCCCAGCATCTCGCGGCCAACAAGGCGGTGGGTGTG
>JAEUKM010000102.1 GCA_016793085.1 Rhodospirillaceae bacterium | reverse complement strand
TGACGGCGGAACAGTCCAAGCTTCTGGACGACACCTTCAAACAGGCGCGCGAGCAGGCGTTGAAGCAGCAGAGCGGCCAGCAGCAAGACACGGCGGCCGAGCGCGCCCAGCAGCAGCGTAACGCCGAGCAGCAGGAAAAATTACGCCAACAGTTGGGCGAGATCATGGGCCGCATGGCCGAGGCCACGGGCCAGGTGCCCAAGAGCATGGGCAGCGCCGAGGGCGACATGCGCGAGGCGCGCGACGCCATGAAGGCGGGCGCGATGAAGCCCGCCTCGGACGCGCAAGCCGCCGCCCTGGCCAAGCTGCAAGACAGTATGAGCGAAGCCAACGCGCAGTTGATGCAGTCGCTGGAGGAAAAGGGCTTGTCAGGGATGGTCGCGATGCCGGGCGAAGGCGACAGCGGCAATGACCCCTTGGGCATGCGCAACGGGCCCAACGACGAGACGCAAGTTGAAATCCCCGAAACGCCCGACACCAACAGCATGTCCGAGCGCGTGCGCGTGATACTGGAGGAAATCCGCAAGCGCGCCGCCGACCGCACGCGCCCCGCCGACGAGCAGGACTACCTGCGCCGTTTGATGAAGCAGTTTTAGAAAGAGTTGAGGCTACTTCTTGGGTTCGTCGTCGCCGACCCAGGCCACACGGTACTCTTTCGACTTGGCCAGTTGCGGCAGTTCCAGGCGCAGTTCCACTTCCACCGATTCATTCGGGTTCAGCAGGCTCGCCGACGGCTGAACGTCGGGCGATTCCTGGATGATTTCCTTGCGCTCGTTCAGAAGCTGGATCTTCATGGCCGGAACCGGTTTGACGACCTTGTCGATGTTGGAGACGAAGCCCTTCAGCACGAAGGTTTCGATGCCGCTGATGCGCTGCACGCGCTTGCTTGATTCCGCCCAGCGCAGGCCGTCGCCCGGCCGCGCTTCGGCGATGCCGGTTTTCTCGTAAACTTTCTTCATGCCGGGCATGAGGTCTTCGACCAGACCGCGCCCGAACCACAACAGCGCGCCCAGGCTGATGACGGCGATGGTCGTCACTGTGGCCGTCAGGTAGGCGGGGTTGATCTGCTTGGCCTTCTCGCGCTGGCCGCGCTTGAAGCTGCCTTTGACGCCGGTCTTGGCTTCGGTGAAATCGTCCTCGCCTGCCTCTTCGGCGTCCTTGTCCTTGTCTTTGCCCTTGCCGCCGAAATCGGGGCGGTCGGCATCGGGGTCCACCAGATCGGCGTCCTCGTCGGACTTGCCCTGCCACAGTTCCGAGGCTTCATCTTCCTCCTCGGACTTGGGCCCGGCGGCCAGATCCTTCTCGTCCTTCTTCTTGCTTTCGCCCTGCTTCAGTTCGGCTTCGGACTTGGCCTTGCCGGGACCGCCCGCAGCCCCCGCCTCGGCGCCCTCGCCGCCTTTTTTGCCGGGTTCCTGACCGGGGCCGCCCGCAGCCCCCGCCTCTTTCATCGACTGGCCGGGCTGACCGGGGCCGCCCTCGTCACCCTTCATGGACTGTCCGGGCTGGCCGGGGCCGCCCTCGTCGCCCTTCATGGACTGTCCGGGCTGACCCGGGGCGCCATCGGCGCCTTTCATGGATTGACCGGGCTGGCCGGGGCCGCCCTCATCGCCCTTCATGGATTGGCCCGGCTGGCCGGGGCCGCCGGCCCCTTGATCGCGCATGGACTGGCCGGGCTGACCGGGACCGCCCGCAGCCCCTTGATCGCGCATGGACTGGCCCGCCTGACCGGGCCCCCCTTGCTGCCCCATCATCGAGCGCGCGGCTTCGGCGCTGCCGGGCACCGGCTGATTCTGGTTCCACGACACGGCCACATCACCGACCGCACCGGCCCCCGCCTGACCCATCATGGATTTGACCGGACCACCCGGGCCGCCTTGCTGGCCCTGGCCCATCATCGACTGGCCTGGCATGCCCGGACCGCCGCCGGGAACGGCTTGATTCTGGTTCCACGACACGGCCACGTCGCCGACCGCACCGGCCCCTGCCTGGCCCATCATGGATTTGACCGGGCCGCCGGGGCCGCCCTGCATGCCGGGTCCCATCATTGATTGGCCGGGCATGCCCGGACCCCCGCCGGGAACGGCTTGATTCTGGTTCCACGACACGGCCACGTCGCCGACCGCACCGGCCCCCGCCTGACCCATCATGGATTTGACCGGGCCGCCGGGGCCGCCCTGAGCGCCAGGGCCCCCTTGCATCATGCCTTGGCCCGGCATCGGCCGCTGGCCAGGCGCGCCTTGCGCACCCTGCTGATACATCGGCTGGCCGGGCATCTGCGGCATGCCCGGTACGGGCGCGCCGCCCTGCTTCCAGGACACGGCCACATCGCCCACTGCACCCGCACCCACTTGCCCGCGCATGGATTGACCGGCCATGGCCGCGGCCTGCGGACCTTGCGGCCCGCCGCGCATCGACTGCGCCAACATGGCGGCCTGGGGCCCGCCTTGGGCGCCCTGCTGGTAAACCATCTGGCCGGGCGCGGCCATCATGCCGGGCGGAGCCATGCCCGGAGCCGCACCCATGGCGCCCGGCATTTGACCGGGCATTTGACCGGGCATGGGCTGCATCATGCCCGGAGCGCCGCCTATGGCGCCCGGCATCTGGCCTGGCATTTGGCCCGGCATAGCCTGCATCGCGCCCGGAGCCGCACCAATGGCGCCCGGGGCCATGCCCGGCGGCATGCCGGGGACCTGCATCATCGAACGGCCAGGTTGCTGACCCGCGGGCATCTGCCCGCCGCGCTGACCCTGGAACCAGGATTGGCCCTGCATCGGGGCCGCTTGAACTTGGCCGGGACCGGCATGGGCCCCCTGCATCATTGATTGGCCGGCCGGCATGATGGGGGCCGCGCCCACGGCACCGGGCTGACGCTGGCCCTGGGCCACCTGCGCCTGCGCTGCGGCCTGAGCAGCCGCCGGGCCAATAGGTGTTTTCTGCTGTACAACGCCCGACATCACGGCCTTGGCACGCTCGGCGTACTCTTGGCCCATGATGTCGGCGATATCGAGGGTTTCAACCTGAGCCGTCTGATACCAAGAGTGGCCGCAGCTCGCGCATTTCAGCGAGCGGCCTTTCTTGCCCAACAGCTCGGTTGGAATCTCGAAATGTGCCGTACAATTTGGACAGGTTATCCGCATCTCGCTTCCTGTTACACGACGGCGCGCTTTTTATATGGCCGGTTATCGTGTTAAGGGGAGCCACTCCACCCACATAACGCCAGTCTGGAGTACACTGGAAAAATCTCAAGCATTCGTTAATGAACACTGACCCAGTTGGCTGGCAATAGAATTCCGTGGCCTTGTTTCGGACCAAAACAAAAGAACCCGACGCCGATCCCGTCCGCTTGGATGGGGTGGCCTTCCGTTATGGCAACAGCCCCAACATTCTATCAGACTTATCCCTCACGCTGCCTGCGGGTTCGTTCCATTTTCTCACCGGCGCGTCGGGGGCCGGAAAAACATCGCTGTTAAGCCTTCTTTATCTTTCCAACCTGCCGACCGAGGGCAAGCTCAGCCTCTTCGGCCAGGACGTGGCCAAAGCCTCGCGCAACCGCCGCGCCACCATACGGCGTAGCTTGGGCGTGGTCTTCCAGGATTTCCGCCTGCTCGATCACCTTTCGGCCTTCGACAACGTTGCCCTGCCGTTGCGCGTGGCCGGCGTCAGCGAAGAGAACGTGAAAGCTTATGTGTCCGAACTTCTGGGCTGGGTCGGGCTGGATGGATTGTTCGAGGCGCGGCCCGAGGTTCTCTCGGGCGGACAGAAGCAGCGCGTGGCGATTGCGCGCGCGGTGGTGGGCAGCCCCAAGCTGATCCTGGCCGACGAACCCCCGGGCACCGTGGACGATGCCATCGCCGAACGCCTGATGCAGTTGTTCGTGGAGCTGCACAAGTTGGGTGCTTGCGTGATCGTGGCCACGCACAACGAGCATCTTGTCTCGCGCTTTCCGTTCCCGCGCCTGCACATCGAACGGGGCACGCTTTCCGTGCTGCCGGCCGTCAGCCACATCGAGGCGGGGGAATAGACATTGCGCTCCGACCTGCCCACGCCGCGCCAATCGACCATGGGCCACTTCATCGCCGGCATCGTGGCGGTGCTGGTATTCATCTCAGGCATCGCGGTCAGCGCGGCGGGCTCCATCGGCGGGCTTCTGGACACCTGGAACGCCTCGGTGACGGGCACGCTGACGGTGCAGGTGCCGGGCGAGGCCAAGGCCGCCGATAAGCTGGCCGAAAGCGTGCGCGATGCGCTCTTGAAAACCGAGGGCGTGAAACGCGCTGGCGTCGTGCCGCGCGCCCAGGCGCAAGCCCTGTTGCGGCCCTGGCTGGGCGACGCCAAGTTGATCGCCGACCTGCCGCTGCCCGCCCTGGTGGACGTGGAACTGGCCGCGCCCTCAACCCTGACATTGGAGCGGGTAGACGCGGCAGTGAAAGCCGTAGCACCCGCAGCGATCATTGATGATCACCGCGTGTGGCTGAACCGCATCGCCGAGTTCGCGCAAGCATTGGGATATATCGCCTTCATCCTGATCGGTCTGGCGCTGGCAGCGCTGACGCTGACGGTGGTATTCGCCACGCGCGCGAGCCTGACCGAATACACCCAGACCATCGAAGTGTTGCACCTGGTGGGCGCACGCGACGGCTACATCGCCTCGCAATTCTCGTGGCGCGCGGTGCGCCAGGCCTTATGGGGCGGCGTGATCGGATTGCTCGCGTTCGCGCCGACGCTGCTGGCTTTGTCTTGGTTTGCGCGGCGCATCGACCCCGGCGTATTGCCGCCGATCAGTTTGCCGCTGCCCTACTGGGGCGGACTTGCGGCACTGCCCGTGGCCGCGGCCGTCATCGCCTTCGTGGCGGCGCGCGCCACCGTCGCCCGCGCCTTGCGGGCCATGGTGTAATCCCGCACTTTTGCCTCTGGCCCGGGCAGCGCGGAATTGATCTAATCTTGCCGCATGATTCGGTTTTTCAAATATGTCACCATCGCGGGCATGGTGCTGTCGGCGTTGTGGGCCATCGGTTGGGTGTGGTTCGCCTCGGCGCTGCCCACGGCCGTGGCCGACGACGACGCCAAGACCGATGCCATTGTGGTTCTGACGGGCGGCAGCGGCCGCGTCGAGGAGGGCTTGAAACTCCTGCGTGAAGGTCAGGCCGCGAAACTGTTCATTTCGGGCGCGGGCGCGCGCGTCAGCATCAGCGAACTGGTGCCCGACGACGTCGAACATACCTCGGACATCGAAAGCGCCATCACGCTGGGCCGCCAGGCCACGGACACGC
The DNA here is from genome assembly GCA_016793085.1 of Rhodospirillaceae bacterium. Taxonomy (GTDB): domain Bacteria; phylum Pseudomonadota; class Alphaproteobacteria; order Rhodospirillales; family Rhodospirillaceae. The sequence goes on along the minus strand of JAEUKM010000102.1, from coordinate 3,796 downwards.
CGGGCAACGCCGCCGAAACCGCTGCCTGGGCGAAGCGCGAGAATGTCGGTTCGATCCGCCTGGTCACTGCGGGTTTTCACATGCCGCGCAGCCTGCTCGAGTTCAGCGCCGCCATGCCCGACATTAAAATCGTACCACACCCGGTGTTCTCAGACCGTATCAAGGCCGACTGGTGGCGCTGGCCGGGCACCGCCAACCTGATCGCGCGCGAGTACACCAAATATCTGCTCACCTGGTTCCGCATCCGCATGGATGCGCTGTTCGGCCCCGGCGCGGCCTGAGAGTTTGCCCATGATCATGCTGCGCTCGTGGATTTTCGAGATCACGTTTCATGTTTGGACGCTGCTGGTAGCGGTTATTGGGCTGCCGTCGCTGGTGGCCAAGCGCTCAGCCTTGGGCGTCGTCCGTTTCTGGGTGCGCGGCGTGATTTGGCTGGCGCGCGTCATCTGCGGCATCACCTTCCGCGTCGAGGGCCGCGAGAACATCCCGCAAGGCCCCTGCATCATCGCCGCCCAGCACCAGTCTTCGTTTGAAACCTATGCGCTGTTCACCGAATGCGAAGACCCGGTGTTCGTGCTCAAACGCGAACTTTTGTGGATTCCGTTCATCGGCTGGTACATCACCGCCACGGGCCTGGTGCCCATCGACCGTGGAGCGGGTGCGGCCGCCATGCGCCGGATGCTGCGCGCGGCCACCGCCGCCGTGGAGCGCGGCGCACAAATGCTGATCTTTCCCGAGGGCACGCGCGTACCGCCCGGCGAGACGCGGCCCTACAAACCCGGCTTCATCGCGCTGTACAACCACTGCGACGTTCCCCTGGTGCCGCTGGCGCTGAACAGCGGATATACCTGGGGCAAGAGTCGGGTGCTGAAAAAGCCCGGCGAGATCGTGTTCAAGTATTTGCCGCCCCTGCCGACAGGCTTGAGTAAGGCCGAAATATTGGCCACCTTGCGCGAACGGCTGGAAACCGCTTCGGCCGCATTGCCGAAAGCCTAACCGGACGAGGACACCATGGCCGAATTTCAATCCCGCCTCATGACCCAGCGCGAGCGCCGCCGCTTAGGCCAGGTGCGCAAGTCTTTCGAAGCGGGTCTGGAACAGCAGGCCAAGGGCGGCAGCATCGCCATCGAGTTCTTCGCGACCTGCGTGGACTACATCAAGGCCGCCATGGACCGCCTGCACGCGCAGGACCAGCGCATCTACGATTTTCTGAAACCCCATGTGCCCGATAGCGACAGCCAGGGCACGGCCATTCTGGACAACCTCGACATGCGCTTGAGCAAAAGCCGCGTGGCCTTGGACAAACTTGTGGCCGCGCGCGACACCTACCGCGCCAAGGGCGCGGCGGGCTGGGCGGATTTCAAGGCCACGGTGGCAATGTTCATGGACGTGTATTTCAACACGCTGATGAAGGGCCAGCATTCCACCCTTGAAATGCAGGATAAGATTTTCACCGAAGCGACCTGGATCGCGGTGGCGGGCATCAGCGAGGATTCGCTGCAAATCGAGGCGACACAGTTCGCCATGGTGAAGCGCCAGGCCCCGGCAGGCGCCGACCCCGACAGCTTCAAGGCCGGTCCGCCGCCTGCGGCGCCGAAAAACTAGTCTTTATATCCCGGATCGGTGCGCTCCAGGCGGCGCAGCAAGGCCGCCCAGGCCAGCGCGTTGTTCTTGCTGGTGGACCCTTGCGGGCGCACCTGGTGGCGCACCTTGTCGCGCACGGCCTGATCGGGCCAGTTGAGGTCCGCACCACCTGACTGAGCAGCGAGCTGGATTTCGCACGAGCGGTTCAGGCTGTAGGCGCGCGCGAAGGCATCGCCCACGGTGCCGCCCAGCGTCAACAGGCCGTGATTGCGCAGGATCATGTAGTTCTTCTGGCCCAGATTGGCGTTCAGCCGCACGCGCTCTTCGGTGTCGAGCGCGATGCCCTCGTAGTCGTGATAAGTCACCTCGTCGGCGATCATCATGGCGCCCTGCTGAAGGGGCAGGAGCCCGCCCTTCTGGCAGGACACCGCAACACTGGCGACGGTGTGCAGGTGGATAACACAATTCGCATCGTGCCGCGCCGCGTGCACCGCGCCGTGAATGACAAAGCCGCCGGGATTGATGCCTGAGCCGCGCTCGTCCAGCAGCACCGCACCGTCGGCAGCGACTTTCACCAGCGATGACGCGGTTACTTCCTCGAACAACAAACCCAACGGATTGAGCAGGTACTGGTCGGGCGCGTCGGGCACGCGCGCGGACATGTGCGTGAAAATGAGATCGTCCCAGCCGTATTGCGCCACAAGGCGGTAGGCGGCGGCCAGTTCGGTCCGCACGTTCCATTCCGCGGCCGAGACGCAGTTGCGCACGCTTGAGTCCTTCGTTCCCGCTTTCTTGATGCTGGCAATGGCGCGGCCCGGTGCGGCTGGCATGGCGTCTGATCCTTCGATTTAGTCTGATATGAATTTATTATGTCGCCTCTAGCACCGGGCGGCAATGTTGTGCTGCTATCAGACCGTTCCTTGATCAGTTGAAGCCGATGCCCAACCATACCCTATCACCAGTCTCCGGAGCGCGGACGGACCGCGCCGTTGCGCCGCACATGGATTTGAACGGCCACGTCCTGCGCTCCGCGCAACGTCTCGGGCCCGATACCAGCGTCGACGAAGCGATGGCCCTGGTGTTCCGCGCCGCGCAGGAGCAATGGCTGAAGGCGGTGCCTGCCGCCTGCACGCCCCGGAACGCCGAAGGCATTCATCAGCTACGGGTCTCGCTGCGCCGGTTACGCTCTGGCTTATCCTTGCTGCGCCGCCATATCCCGCAATCTCAGCGCCGGGCGCTGGATGCAGAACTGAAATGGCTGCTGGACGCTTTGGGCCCCGCGCGCGACCTGGATGTATTCCAGCACGAATTGCTGATGCCCTTGAGCAACAAGAAAAGCACGAAGCATCTGCAAGTGCTGATCCCCGCCGTAGCCGCGGCGCGGGCGGCCGCCCAGCGCAAGGCGCTTGCCGCACTGACGTCGAACCGTCACCGCAAACTTCTGGATGATGTCGCGGTCTGGGTTGAAACCCGCCGGTGGCGCAGCGGGCGCGTCATCAAGGCGCCGCTCGCAAAGCCGATCGGCCCGGTGGTCCGCAAGTTGTTGAACAAACAACTGGGCAAGGCCCTCAAGCAGACAGGCCGCATCAAAAAGCTGTCGGTTGAAGATTTACACGATCTGCACATCGACCTGAAGCGCATCAGGTACGGCATCGGCCACTTCAAGACAGCGCTGCCCAAGCGCACCCAGAAGCTGGCGCGGATTCTGACCGGCCTGCAAGACCAGTTGGGCCACCTCAACGATGCCGCCAATGTGGCCGAGATCGCGGCCCGGCTAGCCAAGACCGCAAGCACCGCACGCGACCGCCAGCGTATTCTCTCCGCCGGGGAGAAACTCGCCGCCTATTACAGCAAAACCGCGGCCGATGCCTGGCCGGACATCAAGCCGCGGTGTAAAGCGCTGCGGAAGTTCGAAGCGATCTAGTTGTTTTAGAAATTGAACCGCACGCCCGCCGTGACGGCATGGCTTTTCAGGCGGCGGTCGAAGGTAAACGCGGGCAAGGCCGAACCACGCCCGCTTAAGCTGGGCGTGCCGGTGCGGGTGAAGGTGTAGCCCACGTCGAACGTGGTGTTGGGGTTGATGTCGTAGGCGACGCCCGCCGCCAGGCGATAGGCGAATTCGGCATCATGGTCGTCGATGATATCGAACTCGCTGGTGGTGCCAACGTTCAGGCGTGCGGTGGTTTCAACATCCAGACTGTTGCGCACGAGC
>JAEUKM010000067.1 GCA_016793085.1 Rhodospirillaceae bacterium | reverse complement strand
GGCCCCTTCCTCGACATTCACCACCAGCGACACGGCCATGCGCGCATCGCCCGGCCACTTGAACGCGCTCATACCATACCCCTCTTTAATGATATTCTTCGCCGCCCGAGACGTTCATGGCCTCTGCGGTGATGTAATCGGCCTGGTCCGAGCACAGGAACGCGCAAGCTTTCGCAATGTCGTCCACCAGGCCCGGACGGCCCAGGGGAATGCGCGCGCGCATATCGGCCAGGTACTTGTCCACGCTTTTGCCTTGCGCCTTGCTCATGAAGTCGTTCTGCCACGCGCCCAAACCTGTCGTCACATGGTTGGGGCAGATGGCATTCACGGTGATCTTATGCGGCGCCAGTTCCAGGGCCGCCGCGCGCGTCAGACCCACCAGGCCATGCTTGCTGGCCGAGTAAGCGGCGGCCTGCGCGAAGCCCGACTTCGCCGCCTGACTGGCGATATTGATGATGCGTCCGCCAGTTCCTTGTTTAATCATCTGCCGGGCGGCGTGTTTAAGGCCGAAGAAACAGCCCCGCAGGTTCACGCCCAGCACCGCGTCCCAGTGCTCCTGGGTCATGTCGATCAGCGGGCCGAACAGGTAGCCGATGCCGGCGTTGTTCACCAGAATGTCCAGCCGTCCGTAGGTCTTCACCGCGAAGGCCACCAGGGCTTCCACGTCTTTCTCTTGCAGCATGTCGCCGGCGAACCCTGCGGCCTCGCCGCCTGCGGCTTTGATTTCCGCGACGATCTCATCCAGTTCAGCTTTTTGGCCCACGCCATGGGCGGGCGCGATGTCGCCTTTCAACTGGCCGATATCGTGCAGCACAACGCGCGCGCCGTCGGCGGCCAGGCGCTTGGCCATGGCTTCACCCAGGCCCTTGTGGCGGCCCGCACCCGTCACAATCGCGACTTTGCCCTTCAAGTCGTACATCGCTCACTCCCCATCGCGGCCTTTCGGTTCAGGATACCGGGCTTAGGCCATGGCTGATGGTCAAATCAACCGTGATTCGCGCCATGACCACTTCCAGACCGCGCACCGAGCATACGCCGGGTTCAAGGAGCAAAGCGCTTAAGCTTTAGCCTATGGTGGGTTAGCGCCTTCATCTGTTTCGATTATTACCACGCCTATGACCCCGCCGCGTCCATCGCCCGTCCCGATTTCCGCCGTTCAACTGTCGGCGTCCAGCGCGCTGTCTCCATTCGCCTTGGTGATCGTCTCGCCGCTCTTGCCCGAACTGGGCCGGCTCTACAGCGCGCCCGCAGCCGAGGTGCAGTACGTCATCTCGGCCTACCTGATCGGGCTGTGCATCGCGCAGTTGATTCTGGGCGCACTGTCGGACCGCTTCGGGCGGCGCGTGGTTCTGCTGACGGCGCTTGTCGTCTACGTCGTCATGTCAGCGGCCTGCGCCCTGGCCACCAGCATCGAGACGCTTATCCTCGCGCGCTTCCTGCAAGCCTGCGGCGCTGCGGGCAGTGCGGCCGTGTGCCGCGCGGTGGTGCATGATGTGTACCACGGCGACCGGGCGGTGACGGTCATGTCCTATATCGCTTCGGCCCATTCCATCGCCCACATGTTCGCCCCCGTGGTAGGCGGAGCGTTGGGGCAAAGTGCGGGCGTTGCCGGCGTGTTCGGGCTTTTGTGCGTTCTGGGTCTCGTCATGCTGGTGTTCACCTATACGCACATGCCTGAAACGCGCGTCTTTCTGCCGGGCCCGGCGAAATTCAGCGTCTGGCACATGCTGGCCAACAACTGGCATGTGGCCAAGTCGCCGGTATTCCTGTGCTACGCCGGGCTGTTCGGTCTTACGGGCGCGCCGTTTTTCGCCTTCCTGGCCGTGGGGCCCGGCTATTTCGCCGAGCACTTCGGCACCTCGGCGGCGGCCTTTGGTCTCTATTGGTCAGTGATGTCGGTGATGTTCTTCCTGGGCAGCGCCGTAGCACCGCGCCTGGTGCGCCGCTTGGGGCGCGCGGGCCTGCTGCGCCTGATCATCACGCTGGGGACGTTATTGGCCGCGGTTTGGCCGATTGCCATGCAGGTGCTGGAACCAACAGCCGTCACGCTGATTACGCCGCCCGCCGTGCTGTCGGGGCTTCTGGGGATGATTACCGGCGTGGTGCTGTCGGGCGCCATCGGCGCGGTGCCGCACCTGGCGGGCACGGCTTCGGGCCTGTGCGGCGCGCTGGCCATGGCCAGTGCCGCCGTGTTCACCATCCTGACGGGAGTGTTTTACACCGGTTCGGCCATGGGCATGGTGTGGCCCACCACCGTGGCCCTGTTCATCATGGCAATCCTCACGGCCATCCTGGCCGTGATCGAAAAGCCTGCGGAGTCTAAACCCTAAAACGGTTTCCACAGGCCCAGGGCTGCGGCAATCACCAACAGCCCCCAGATGCACAGCACGAAAATCTTGGCGTTGGCCATCATCCCTTGCGCGATGCTGATCTGCTCGGGTGTTGCGTTGCCGCGCAGCATGGGGCCGTAGTATTGGCCGAAGTCCTTCATGTACACGCGGATCATGACGCCCGAGGCCATGCACGCCGCGAACACCAGAATTTTCGCCGCCAGCCAGTTGTCGGAGGTGATCGCGCCTTCAACGCCCATCAGCGAGGAGACGCCCAGATACGTCAGGAATAGCGTCATGACGACGCGGAACCGAAAATCCACGTACTTCACGGTTTTGATTTTCTCGGGGTGGTGCTCGTTGATGTAGAGATAGATCACCGCCGCAACCCACAGGATGCCGATGATCCAGATGGGCAGAATCCAATCGGCGCTGGCGTTGATGTAGCCGCGCAAAATGCCCAGCGATGCCCCCACCACCAGGATGCCCGGCATGCTGACGCGCGGGGCCTGATCCAGGAAGTTCATGATCTTGGCGCAGTATTGCCGCGCTTCCACGCTGATGTCGGCGCGCATCATGAAGCGGGCCGAATAGAACACGCCCAGGTCGGTGCCCAGCCAGTAGCAGAAAAACATGACGTGCAGCAGCAGAAGTACGCTGTCGAACCCGACGCTCATGGCAATCCCCTTATATACCAAAGGCCCTCCACAACCTGGGCCTTGTTGCAGTTAAGCGCGGCGCCCGTATAGCATGACGGCATAAACCGCAACATCCTGGCCGCCATGACCCCTCCATCTGCGAACGCTGTGCCGCCTGCCGCCGCTTTACAAGCCGATGTGACGGACTGCGACATCCTGGCGGCCAATCCGCCCGATCCCGACCGCGTGGTGAAAGGGGTGCCCCGCACCGAAGTGGATTTACCGCGCGCCATCGCCGCCTGTCGTGCGGCCGTGGCCGACCGGCCCGACGTGGCGCGTTTCTCGTACCAACTGGGGCGCTGCCTGTTCTATGCGGGCCAGACCGAAGAGGCCATGGCCACCTTCAAGCGTGCGGCCGAACTGGGCTACCGTCAGGCGCATTTCATCATCGCCTATATCCGCTACAAACAATCCAGCGGCGTTCCCTTCGACCTCAAGGAAATCGAATACCACTGGCGGCAGGCTTCGCGCCTCGATCATTTCAACGCGCAAGTCGCTTACGTCACCATGGCGGTGCGCGGCGATTTCAAAGGGCTGCCCGACACAGCGGACAAGGCCGAAATGCGGTCGTTCGTGGAAAAGGCCCGTCCGCACGTCACCTTCGCGGGCGACCTGTTGATCGAGAATTTATTGGCTGCGTTAAAATAGGGGAGTGAGATGAAAAAATTTCTGATGACATGTGCGGTGCTGGCGACGTTTGCGTATCCGGCGCTGGCCGCCGAAAACATCACGACTTGCGACAAGTTGGCCGCGCACCCGGAAGACCCCGACCGCATCGCACCTGGTGTCGACAAGGTGCCCGACCTGAAAGCCGCCATTGCCGCGTGCGAGGCCGACGTGGCCAAGGACATGAACAACCGGCGTCTGCGCTATCAGTTGGCGCGCGTGCTGTTCTACGACCAGCAGACCGAAAAATCGCTGCCGCATCTTCGGTTTGCCGCCGACGCGGGCTCGCAGCAGGCGCAGTTCGTGCTGGGCTACATCATCGACGAAGCGTTGCAGGGTGTGAAGCGCGAGCCGTGCAAGGTGGAAGACCTGTGGCTGAAATCGGCGCGCCAGGGCCGCATGGCCGCGCAGATCAGCTATCCGCACCACGTGATCAATAACATGTTCGAGGGCTGCAAGGTTCAGGCAAGCCCGGCCGAGATGGACGATTTCCTGGCCAAGGCCAAGCAGAACGCCAAGGGGTACTACCCGCAGCTTCTGGTGAAGACCATCATCGCCGACTACACGCGCTTCAAAGCGGGGAAATAATCATGCGGTTTGTTGTTGTTCTGGCCGTTCTGGCCTTCACGGCATCCAGTGCGTTTGCCCAAACCGTCACAGACTGCGACCGCTATGCCGCGCACCCGGAAGATCCCGACCGCGTGGGCCCGGCCGTTGAAACCAAGGACTTACAGTTCGATAAAGCTATTGCAGCCTGCGAGGCAGGCGTGAAGGCCGACCCTGCCAACGCGCGGCTGCATTATCTGCTGGGCCGCCTGTATTTCTACGATAAGCAGAACGAAAAGGCCGTGAACGAAGTGCGGCTGGCCGCCGATAAGGGATACCGCCAGGCGCAGTTCGTGTTCGGCGCGTTCATCAACAACAAGCGGCCCTTCGCGCCCACGGATGTGTGCCTGATCGAGCAATACTGGCTGAAGTCCGCGCAGGCCGGCCGGCAGGCGGCGCGCATCAGCTATGTGCGCCACGCCGTGCAGGGCAAGTTCGCGGGCTGCAAAGTGCAACTCGACAAGGACGGCATGCAGGCGCTGTTGGATTCCGTCACCAAGGACTCGCCCAACTACTACGAACGGCTTTATGTTGAGGACTTGACCGCCGCTCTGAAAACCTACAACCCCGGTTAATGTCCGTGAGCAACATCCAGGTCCAGCTGGCCCGCCAGCCCGAAGGCAACCCCAAGGCCACCGATTTCCAGGTGGTGAAAACCGCCATGCCCAAGGCGGGGCCCGGGCAGTTTCTGGCACGCAACATTTATCTGTCGCTTGACCCCTACATGCGCGGCGCCATCGCCGGGCGGCATATGGGCCACCAGCGCCTGAACCCGGGCGATGTGATCTACGGGCGCTGCCTCGCCGAGGTGATGGAATCGCAGCACGCCGACTACAAGGCCGGCGATTACGTCGTGCTGGAATCGGGTTGGCAGCAGTTCTACGTGTCGGACGGTGCGGCCGCCGACGAGGTGCGCAAAATCGACGCGGGCCTGGGCGTGCCGTTGTCCGCGCATCTGGGCGCGCTCGGCATGCCGGGTCTGACGGCCTGGGCAGGTGTCGAGAAGCTCGCCAATCCGGGCTTGGGGTCCACGTTCGTCGTCAGCGCTGCCGCAGGCCCCGTGGGCGGCACGGCGGGCCAGATCGCCAAGGCCAAGGGTGCGCGGGCCGTGGGCATCGCGGGCTCGGACGAAAAATGCCGCATCGTCGTGAACGAATACGGCTTCGATGCCTGCGTGAACTACAAGAACAAAAACTGGACCGAGGAATTGAAGGCCGCGTGCCCCAACGGGGTCGACACGTATTTCGACAACGTCGGCGGCCCGATGCTGGATGCGGTAACGCAACAACTTAATCTCTACGGCAAGATCGTACTGTGCGGCCTGGTGTCGCAATACAACCGCGGGGCCGACAGCGCCTTCAATGGCCACAACCTCGGGCCCTTCGTCGGCAAGCGCGCCCAGCTTCTGGGCCTGGTGGTCTACGATTACTACGCGCGCATGAACGAGTTCCTGAAGGCCGTGGTGCCGCTGGTGAACGCGAAACGTCTGAAGTTCCATGAAGACCGTGCGGACAGTATCGAGAAGGCGCCCGAGCATTTCGTGCGGCTGATGAGCGGCCAGAACACCGGCAAGGCGCTGGTGGTGATCGGGCCCGAGAAGGCGTGAACGCGGGGCGGGCGCATGCAAGCATGAACCTGCCCACCCGCAACACGCAAATCCAACTGCGCCGCCAGCGCGACGGCATTCCTGCGTTGGATGATTTCCAGACCGTTGACGCTGCCATACCCGACGTCGCCGAGGGCGCGTTCCTGGTGCGCGCCATTTATCTTTCGCTCGATCCCTACATCCGCAAGGCCATGCGCGGCGATCATCCGGGCCATGCGAAACTGGCCCCCGGCGAGGTGATCTACGGGCGTTCCGTCTGCCGCGTGGTGCGCAGCCGTCATGCGGATTTCAAGCCGGGCGATTACCTTGTGGCCGAAACGGGCTGGCAGACTTTCGCAAGCCTGACGCCCAAAAAAGTCGTGCAGCGTATCGATCCGGCCTTGGGTCCGCTGTCAACGGCCATCGGCGTTTTGGGCATGCCGGGACTGACCGCCTGGGGCAGCGTCGCGCACGTGGCGCCGCCGCAGGTGGGCCAGACCTTTGTCGTCTCCGCCGCCGCCGGGCCCGTGGGCGGCACGGCGGGGCAACTGGCCAAGCTTGCGGGCGCGCGGGTGGTGGGTATCGCCGGCGGCAAGGAAAAATGCGACGTGGCGCTCCGCACTTACGGCTTCGATGCGTGCGTCGATTACAAGAAAGCCGGCTGGGAAGATGAAATGCGCGCGGCCTGCACAGCGGGCATCGACGTCTACCACGACAACGTGGGCGCGCCGCTGCTGAACGCCCTGGTGAAGCACTTCAATCTTTACGCCCGCGTCGTGCTGTGCGGGCGGCCCGCCGATTATCATCAACCTGGCTTCGAGGGTGTGAGCCTCGGCCCCATCATCGGCAAACGGGCGCAGGTGAAGGGCATGGTGGTCTACGACTACGAGCATGACATGCCGCGTTATCAGCGAACTGCAAGCACCCTGATGCGCGAGGGCAAGCTGCGCTTCAAGGAAGACCACACGCAAGGGCTTGAGAACACGCCCGCGCATTTCCTCAAACTCATGCGCGGCGAGAACATCGGCAAGGCGATTGTCGCCGTGGGCCCCGAGAAGGGATAAGGCTTACTTTTCCTCGCGGATCAGGGTTTGCAGATAGCGCGCCATGGCCTCGCGCATGTCGGGGTCGTCCAGGGCTTTGGCGAACTTGTCGCGCAGGGCTTTCACACGCGCCGGGCCTCGGCTGGCGTCGATGTCGTCCAGCGTTCGCATGGGGGCATCGGTGGCAACGGGCGGTGTTTTCGGCGGTGCAGGCTTTTTGGGTTTCGCCATGCCTGCCGTTATAGCAGAGAAACCACGGCAAATCCGCTGACGATCAGGCCCAGGGCAATCCAGCTTAAGAGGTCCAGGCGCTTTTCGATGAACGTGCGCATGGGCGCCCCATAGCGCTTCAAGAGCGCCGCAATGATGAAGAACCGCAGCCCCCGCGTGACGACAGAGGCCAACACGAACGTCAGCACATCGAAGTGCGCCGCCCCGCTGGCGATGGTCACAAGCTTGTAGGGAATGGGCGTCAGGCCCTTGATCAGGATCAGCGCCAGGCCCCACTCGGCGTACCAGTGCTGGTACTGCGCGGCGGCCTCTTGTAGGCCGTACAGGTTGATCAGCCATTGGCCCAGGGTGTCGTACAGGAAATAGCCGATGGCGTAGCCCGCCAATCCGCCCAGCACGGACGATACCGTGCACACGGCGGCGATGGTGTAGGCCATGATGGGCCGCGCCAGCACCATGGGGATCACCATCACGTCGGGCGGGATGGGAAAGAACGAACTCTCGGCGAAGGAGACGACGGCCAGGGCGTGCAGCGAGCGCGGGTGCTCGGCAAGCCGGATCATGAAGTCGTAAATGCGGCGGAACATAAGCGTTGGGAATGGGGCGGGTTGGAAATCGGCGGGTCAGCAGCAGCAGCGGGTCATGCCGTCACCATAGCGCGCTTCCTGGCGGGCGCGAAAGAACGCAGCGTAGTCCAAGGGTTTTTCGTCCGGGTGCCGCACGCGCATGTGATTCACATAAGCGTCATAGTCGGGTACGCCCACCATTAATCGCGCCGTGGCGGCGGCTTGTGTTGCCAGCGGCTTGAACCAGTCGGCGAGAAGGTTGCTGTTCATGGCGTCACCGCCTGGGGCACGGCATGGCCGCGCAGTTTCATCAGTTCGCGCAGGCCGAACAGCGCCACGCTGACCACCACCACCAGGAAAATGCCGCACATGGCCGCATCCACCCAGTCGTTGAACACCAGTTGGCGCATCTGCGCCATGGATTTGGCGGGGGCCAGGATTTTGTCTTGCGCCACGGCTTCGCCGAACACACGGGCATGGGCGACAAAGCTGATCTTCGGGTCGGGGTGGAACAGCTTCTGCCATCCGGCGGTGATGGTGCAGACCAGCAGCCACGTCAGCGGCACGCCCGTTACCAGCGCATAGAGGGCGCGGCCGCGTTTGGCCAGCATGACGGTCGCGACCGTCAGGGCGATGGCGGCCAGCATCTGGTTGGCGATGCCGAACAGCGGCCACAGGGTGTTGATGCCGCCCAGGGGGTCGATGACACCCTGGTAGAGGAAATAACCCCAGCCCGCCACGCACAGGAAGGTGGCGATGATGTTGCCGGCGAAGGATTTGGTCTGACCGAACTGGGGTGCGGCCAGGCCCAGTAAATCCTGAATCATAAAACGGGCGACGCGCGTACCGGCATCCAGTGTGGTCAGGATGAACAGCGCTTCGAACAGGATAGCGAAGTGGTACCAGAAGGCCATGAAGCCTTCGCCGCCGATGAAGTCGGACAAAATCTGCGCCATGCCGATCGCCAGCGTGGGCGCGCCGCCGGTGCGCGACAGCATGGTGTTCTCGCCGATGTTCTTGGCCGTCTGCTCCAGCGCTTCGGGCGTGATGACGAAACCCCAGCTTGAGATCACGCTGGCTGCTTCGGCGGGCGTGGTGCCGATCAGGGCCGCCGGGCTGTTGACGGCGAAGTAAAGCCCGGGGTCCAGCACGCAGGCCGCGATCATGGCCATGACGGCGACAAAAGATTCCACGATCATCCCGCCGTAGCCGATGCCGCGCGCATGGCTTTCGCGCTCCAGCATCTTGGGCGTTGTCCCTGAGGAGATGAGCGAGTGAAAGCCCGACACGGCCCCGCAAGCGATGGTGATGAACAGGAACGGGAACAGGTTACCCGTGAACACCGGCCCGGTGCCGTCGATGAACTTGGTCACGGCCGGCATGGCGAGATCGGGCAACGTTCCCAAAATGCCGATGGCGAGCAAAACAATCGTGCCGATCTTCAGGAACGTGCTGAGGTAATCGCGCGGCGCCAGCACCAGCCACACCGGCAGCACGGCGGCGATGAACCCGTAGATGATCAAGGCCCAGGCCAGTTGCGTGCCCGTCAGCGTGAACCAGCGCGCCCAGGTTTCGTCGGCGGCCACCCAGGCCCCGCCTGCCAGCGACAGCATAAGAAGCGCGAAGCCGATCAGCGACGCTTCCATGATGCGTCCGGGCCGGAGCACGCGCATGTAAAGACCCATCAGTACGGCGATGGGTATGGTCATGGCGACGGTGAAGGTGCCCCAGGGGCTTTGCGCCAGGGCCTTCACCACCACCAGGCCCAGCACGGCGAGCAGGATGATCATGATGGCCATGACCCCGAACAGCGCGATGATGCCCGCCGCCGGCCCCAGCTCGGCGCGGATCATCTTGCCCAGGGATGCGCCGTCGCGCCGGGTCGAGAGCACCAGGACGATGAAATCCTGCACGCAGCCCGCGAACACCGCGCCGATGAGAATCCACAAGGTGCCGGGCAGGTAGCCCATCTGTGCCGCCAGGACCGGGCCGATCAAGGGCCCTGCGCCCGCGATGGCGGCGAAGTGGTGGCCGAACAGCACCACTTTATTTGTCGGCACGTAGTCCAGCCCGTCTTCCAGCCGCACGGCAGGCGTGGCGCGCGCATCATCCAGGGCCAGCACCTTGCTGGCGATAAACTGGCTGTAGAACCTGTAACCGATGAGATAGCAGCACACGGCGGCGATCACGATCCACGCCGCGTTCACGGTTTCATCGCGGGTGACCGCGAGCAGCCCCAGCGCGAACGCGCCCAGCACGGACACGCCGATCCACATCACACGGTTCACGTCAGCACTCCTCCCCAGGATATGCGCGCGCGGCCTATTGTATCAGGAACAGGCTCAGCGGCGGATAGAACGCGATGATCATCAGCACAATGATCATCAATGCGACAAAAGGTAAAACGCCCTTGCAGATGGTGACAAAATCCTCCCGGAACGCGCCCATGGCGACGATCAGGTTCAGGCCCATGGGCGGCGTTAAATATCCGATCTCCAGGTTCACGGTCATCATGATGCCGAAATGTACCAGGTCGATGCCGTACTGTTGCGCCATAGGCGGCAGAAGCGGGCTTAAGATCAGAATGGCCGAGCCCGCGTCGAGGAAGCAACCGATCACCAAAAGGAACAGATTCACCAGCAGGATGAACATCGCCTTGGAGTCGATGTAACCCGTCAACCATTCAACGATCTGGTTGGGCACCTGCTCGTAGGTCAGAAACACGTTGAGCGACAGGGCGATGGCCAGGATCGGGAACAGGCTGCCCATCATGGTGGATGTTTCGCCAACGGTGCGCCACACCAGCGCGCCCATTTCGGATATGGTCTTGCTCAAGCCTTGCGTATTCCAACGCACCACATGAACAAAACCGTGCTTGTGGATCAGCGTTTCCACCAGCAGCGCCGTCAGCACCGCCACGGCGGCGGACTCGGTGGGCGTAAAGTAGCCCGAATAAATGCCGCCCAGAATCACCACAGGCGTCAGAAGCGCGCCCAGCGCGTTGATGAACGTGCGCCCGATTTCGCTGAAGGACCACCACTGGCGACGATCACGGTTCCAGTTCACCAGCATGGAGTAAAGTATGAATACGCCCAGCAGCGTCAAACCCGGCCCCACGCCGGCAATGAACAGGTCGGCGATGGAGGCTTGCGTCATGATCCCGTACAGGATCAGGGGAATGCTGGGCGGAATGATGATGCCCAGCGTGCCGCCCGCGCACAGCATGCCGATGGAGAACGTGCGCGGGTATCCGGCCTTGATCAGCGCCGGGTACATGATTGAACCCACCGCAAGAAGGGTGACGATGCTGGAGCCCGAGATGGCGGCGAACACGCCGCAGGCGAGCAGCGAGGCCACGCCCAGGCCGCCGGGTACCGGCT
>JAEUKM010000060.1 GCA_016793085.1 Rhodospirillaceae bacterium | reverse complement strand
CGGCCTCCTTTGATCAATCAGACAACCCAGAGTCTCAAGAACCCAGAGTCCAACCAACGAAAGGACGCTTACGTCGTTGCTTAACGGCGGTGTGCTTTAGGCACGTGCGTGTACGTCTTGAAAACGCATTTACTCTCATTGCGCGAGATTGCAAGGGAAAATGACTCGGTGGCGGATTTTTTTTGACTCCGTTGCGCCGTTGCGCCGATGCTGGCCGCGCCGGCGGGGAGGCCGGCTCCAGCAAGGAGAACACGGATGCTCGGTTCATTTCCCCTCACCGCGATTGTGACAGCGGTCGCTTTGCTTGTGTACATCTGGCTGATCATGAAGGTCGGAGGCGCGCGCGCCAAATACGGCGTGAACGCCCCCAGCATCGACGGACCGCCCGAATTTCAGCGCATTTTCCGCGTTCAGCAGAACACGGTGGAACAGCTGGTGCTGTTCATTCCGGCCCTGTGGATGTTCGCGGCCGCCTGGGGCGACATGTGGGCGGCGGCCATCGGCGTGTTCTGGCCCTTGGGCCGCGTCGTCTACGCGCTGACCTACTACCAGGCCGCCGAGAAGCGCGCGCTCGGGTTCCTGGTGACGGTGCTGCCGTCGATCATTCTGCTCTTGGGCGGGCTGATCGGCGCGGTCGCGCAGGTCTTCTAGCGCCCGATTCGCTGGCCCCGCCGGTCCCGTTTCAGGCGGCGCGCACCGGAGGAACAGGCACGTGCGGGGCGCGACGGGCGATGGCGAAGATCAGCGCCAGCGCCGGAATTAACAGAACCAGCCCCACCACGAAGGGCGCGTGCGCCCCCACCTTGGCGAACACCAGGCCTGAGAACAGCGGCGTGATGACCCGGCCCAGGTTGTTGGCGGCCTGGTAGACGCCCAAAACCAGGCCACGCTCGTGCTCGGGCGCCAGCCGCGAGACCAGGCTGTTGGCGCCGGGCAGGAACAGGCTGTTGCCCACCGAGACGCAGGTCATGGCCAGGATGATGAGGGGCAGCCACTCGCTGAAAATCAGGACCGAGAGGCCGACCGCATAGATGGCGATGCCGCCTTTGACGATGTTGGCGTCCCCCACCCGTTTCACCAGGGGGCCGATGGTGGCGATCTGGACGATACCCCCGACCACACCCAGGTATGAAAACAGAAAGCCGATATCGCGCGGGCCGTAATCCAGGATCAGGTTGGCATACAGGGCAAAGGTGGTGTCCAGCATCGAGCCCGCCGCCACGTAGACGAACCCCAGGATCACCAGCATCGCCAGGGCGGGCTGGAGCCAGATGCCCTTGAAGCCGCCCTGGATGTGGCTTTCGGCGGCGGGCGCACCGGCGCCCTTTTTCCGGCGTTTTTCGGGCGGCAGGGTTTCGGGCAGGAACAAAGCCGTGGCGACGAAGGCGACCGCGCTTAAGGCCCCCGCCACCAGGGCGATCATGGACAAATCGGCGCTGGCAGCGTCATTGCCCGCCAGGATGCCGCCCATGGCGGGCCCGGCGATAAATCCTAAGTTGAACGCCCCGCCAATCAGGCCCATGCCCTTGGCGCGGTTTTCATTGGTGGTGAGGTCCGCCATGCTGGCGAACGCGACGGCGACGTTGCCGGCCATGAGCCCGCCGATGGCGCGCGAGGCCAAGAGCATCTCGATGGAATCGGCGAAGCCCAGCATGACATAGGAAACGATGCCGCCGATGGTACTGATGAGGAACACGGGCTTGCGGCCGATGCTGTCGCTGACCTTGCCCCAGAACGGGGCCGCGATGAACTGCCCGGCCGCATAGACGGCCATGATGGCCGTGATCATGTCCGGGCCCGCGTTGACCCGGTAAGCGAAAAACGGAAACAGCGGGATGACGAGCGTGACACCCAGAAGGCCGACAAAGACGATCGCAAACAGCGCAAACATGGCGGCCACACACTCTCCGGTCCGGCGGGAGGCCGGGGAGAAAGAGTAGTAGAAGACCGCCTGCGTTTAGTCCGAGGCCATCTCGGCCATGGACCGCACTTCGGCCAACGTGGACTCGGTTACGACACTCTGCACGCGCCCGATCTCAACACCGGCCCGGTCCGTGACAACGATCAGGGGCGCTGAACGGTCGGTGATTTTCAGGGCCGGAAAGTACGCTTTCTCATCCACATAGAGCACGATGACGCGCTCGCGCACGGCCTTGTCCTCGTAGACGCCGCGCATGCCGCCCGAGATGAACCCGCGCACGATGGCGCCGGGGTTCGGGATCAACGGCATATTGTAGACCTGCACTCTGACCCCATCGCGGGTTGGGGCAAGGGCCGCATCCCAGGCATCCACCGCCGCCTGCATATCGCGCCCGAAGCTGAACAAGAGCACGTTGCGCGCGGCCGTGAAGTCCTGCGGCACGCTGAATTTCACCTTGCTCAAGGTCTCGGCCTTCACCGGCGGCACAGTATCGCCCGGAGCGGCAAAAACTTGGAATGGCTGAAGGGCCGCACGAACAAAAAGCGCGGCCACCGCCGCGCTTTTTAAAACACGTGATGTCATGGCGCGGATGTTATTCCGCAGCCATCACCTCTGACGAGCCGGCGTTTTGCAGCGGCACCGTCTTGTGGACCCAGCCCTTGGGGTCGGTTTTGCGCAAAGGTGACGGAATCACCATAATCTGGCTGGGGCTGGCGCGCTCGAAGGCGTCGCGGTCGATCGCCCCGAACTTGCGCGCATACTCCTGCACCTTGCGCCGGTAGGTCAGCTCCATGCCATCGGCCTCGATCAGGAATTCCTCGGTGGTGGATTTCGGCGTCAGTTTCGGCTTCACGAAGCGCACGATGTTGTGGTCCTCATCGGCGGCTTGCAGCAGGCCTTTCAGGCGTTCGGCGTCGTGCTCGGGCTCCATCAGGAAGTTACGCGCCTGGAAGCCATAACTACGCGTGTTGTACTCGTCGATGGGCGTGCGCGCCGAGAACAGCACCTGCGTGATCTCGGTGGTCATTTCCTGGTAGAGCATCTCGGTGATGCCGACCATCGAGAATTCCAATGTAACGCGCGTGGTCTTGCGGTCGGTGGGCAGGATTTTCGCAATCGCGCCTGTCTTGTTGGCAATCGGCGGGGCGGCGCGTTCGCGCACCGTTTTCGCGCCATACGGCATATCCTGGATCGGCACGATGTTGGCCTTGGGGCTGAGGCGATTGCCAAAGGCTTTGTGAACAAAAGCCGGATGCGCGGTGTCTGTGGAATTCTCACCCAGGCGCACCCAGTTCACGTCACTGTACAGATAGTCATACGTGATGACCCGCCAGTCAGGCGAATTCAGGAACGGCTCGTACCAGTCGGGAATTTTCGGGCGCTCTTCCTCGGCCATATCGCCCAGGAACACCCAGACCAGGCCCATGCGCTCTTCCACCGGGTAAGAATCAATGCGCGCGCGCTTTGGGATGGTAATGCCATCGCCCATGGCCGGAATTTTGGTGCAGGCCCCGCCGGTGTTGAACTCCCAGCCGTGATAGGGGCAGGCGATATGATCGCTGTTGATCTGGCCGCGGTGCAAAGCGCCGCCGCGATGACAGCACATATCGCTCATACAGTGCGCTTTGCCGGTGCTGTCGCGGAACAGCACGAAATCAAGACCCAGCATGCGCGACTTGAAGGGTGTCGAGCCCACTTCGTGCGCGCGGGCGGCGACGTACCAGTTATTGATCAGCATGACGGACACTCCCACACTAAAGCCGCGCGGTGGACGGCTGATTATATACGGCTTCCTTCGGGCCCAGGATTAGCCGATTCCCAATTAAATGTCATAGGAATATGACCTTTGCGTCCAGAAAATCGTGTAAACGGAAATGTCTGAGTAAAATCAACGGCGAACGGTTATTTCGCGGCCCCGCCCAGGGCAAACCCCAGGGCCACGGCGAGCAAACACAGCATAACCGAACCCACGACGTTTAAAGCAGCGTTCGCCCACGCCCCGGACTGGATCAGGCTCAAGGTCTGGATGCTGAAGGCCGAAAAGGTGGTGAAGCCGCCGCAGAAGCCCACCGCCAGCAAGAGGCGCAGGTCGCTGGCGGAACTAGTGGCCGTCACCACGCCGATGATGAACGAACCCACGACGTTGACGATCAAGGTGCCCCACGGAAAGCCCTCGCCCAGGGCCATGGCCGACCACTGACCGACGCCGTAACGCGCGACACTGCCGGCCGCACCGCCCAAAGCCACCCACAGATACGCCATGGCCATGTCTCCCAAAACAAACAAGGCGCTTCTTCCGAAGCGCCTTGCAGCATAGCACAGCATTGGAGCGAAGTTGTTAGACGCCTCCGCTTAGACCCCGCCGCGCGGCGGTGCGGGTTTCTGCGTGCGCGAGTACCACTCGATCGAGCTGAGCGAGGGTTCCTCGAACTTCTCGGGCGCCTTCAGGTATTTCGGATAGTTCTTCTCGGTGTACTTCACGATGTCCTCGGGGATGGACTCGAGCCGTCCGTCGCCGCCCATGAAGCACTGATACAGGCAGTTGCCCTCGGCCTGCCCCATCAAGAGCCACGGCAGCCACGGCGTCGAGCGCGCCCAGGTGCCCGAGTATGGGATATGCGTCAGTTCCTCGTTCTGCAGATCATCGAGGCTGAGAACATGGAAGAAGAACTCGGACACCTGCACCATGGGGCCGGAGCTTTCGCGCTGCCATACTTTCGGATCGAGCGCGTTCTTGTAATAGAGGTGGATATGGCGCTGCATGATAACGCGGTCGGGGCTTTGCAGGCGCCAATCGAGCTTGAAGGGCTTGGGTTCGCGCTTTTCGGTGTTGAGGCCGCCGTAAGACGGCGGCGGCTGCACGGTTTCCTTGAAGGTGGCGTTGAACGGATCGTTGTTGATGGGAACGATCTTCACCTTCTCGCCGGTGTAGGGGTTCACCATCTCTTCCATGATCTGGCCGGTGGCAAGATCGTAATAGAAGCCCACCTCGCGCAAGAGACGCCGGTAACCGCCGTCGGGCAACTTCTCCATGCGGTAGGAACTCATGCCCTTCATGCCGCAGATGTTCTTGACGGGGCCGCCGGGGGCGGTGCCCATCACCAGGCCGTCGTACCAGCCGTGGGTGGTGGTCTTGCAATCGATGTCGCCGGCGATGCGGGCCATGCCCAGCATGTTGTCATGCGCACTGTCGATCAGGTTGAGGTAAGGGCCCTTTAAGCTGGCGCCGGCGATTTTCTTGCGCTTGTTCACATCGTAGATGGCCTGCGCCGGGCCTGCGCCCATGGCCGCGGCGGCGAAGGCCGCCATGCCGAGGCCCGAGCCCAAAAGCGTGCGGCGGTCCGTTGTCGGATCGTAGGTCATGGATCGAAGCCTCCCCTTGCAGATCGCGTCTGACAGATCAAATCGGGGAAACCTTAGCGGCCAGTGTCCCCGATATAAATACCCAGTGCGCGCGCTGTCCGAATTAGTTCGCTGTCCGGGCCGACAAAGCGCGGGCCCTTGGCCGCGTCGGAAATGGGGATATCGGTCACCACCCCGCCCCGCCAAACAACTAAGCGTGACGTTTGACCACCGGCGAGCAGGTTGACCGCCTTGGCCCCGAAGGCCGAGGCCAGGAGCCGGTCGAACATGGCCGGCGAACCGCCGCGCTGGACATGGCCCAAGACGGTGCAGCGCGCATCAAACCCGGTACGGGCCTGAAGCTCGCGCGCAATCGCCAGGCCCACGCTGCCGTCGGTGCGCCGGTCCTCGGGCGGACGCTTGATGCCCTCGGCCGCCACCACCAGCACCGCACTTGGCCGATTATCGGTCAATGCCGTGATGTGCCGCGTCATGTCGTCGAGGCTGTAGGGGAACTCGGGCAGCAGGATCACGTCTGCGCCGCCCGCAAGACCGCCAAACAAACCCAGGAACCCGGAATCGCGGCCCATCACCTCCAGCACCATGATGCGCCGGTGGCTGGCCGCCGTGGACGACAGACGGTCCATGGCCTCGCCCACCACTTCGACAGCCGTGAAAAAGCCCACCGCGTACTCGGTGCCTGGTACGTCGTTGTCGATGGTCTTGGGCACGCCGACCCAGGGAATACCGCTGTGATCGAGCAGGCGGTGGAACAGCCGCATGCTGCCGTCGCCGCCGATCACCACCAGGGCGTTGACGCCGAGCCGCTTCAACCCGGCAACGACATCGCCCGAACGGTCGTGGAGTTTGCCCGCAGCATCCGGGAACGCGAACGGATCGCCCTTGGTCGTGGTGCCCAGAAGCGTGCCGCCCGTCCGCAAGACATCGCCACGCACGGCTTCCATCGACAGCCCGATCACCTGCGGCGGGTCTTCCAGCAGGCCCAAATGCCCATTCTTGATCCCGATCACATCCCAGCCGTGGGTTCCGCTGGCATGATCGGTCACGGCGCGGATGACGGCGTTAAGCCCGGCACAATCGCCGCCGCTGGTGAGGACCGCAAGACGCCGTGTTGTCATGAACCGCTCTTTTGAAAAACAGAACCACGGTGGCATAGTGCATCTGAAACCTAACACGCCTGCTTATACTTGTCTGGCCCATCCATGCTGCACCTAAAGCGCATCGGCATTCAAACCTACGGCGAACGTGTGGCGTTCCTCAGCGCCACATGCCCGCTGTACGCGCCCGAGACGTTCCATAATCTTTACCGTGTGGAAATCGCGGCCCAGGGCAAACGCATCATGTGCACGCTCAACATCGTCGAGAACGGGCACCTGCTGGCCGGCGATCACCTGGGCCTGTCCAGTTCGGCCTTCGACGAGTTGGGCCTGCCCGAGGGCACGCCCGTCAGCTTGAACCTGGCCCCGCCGCCGCAAAGCCTGGACAACGTGCGGCGCAAGATCGCGGGCAGTACACTGGGGGCAACGGATATCGGGCAGATCATCGCCGACATCGCCGCGCACAAGTATTCCAAAATGGAAATCGCGGCGTTCCTGGTGGCGTGCGCAGCCTTCATGACCGAGGACGAGGTGCTGGCCCTGACGCGCGCCATGGCCGCCGTGGGCGAACGACTGATCTGGGACCAGCCGATGATCGTCGACAAGCACTGCATTGGCGGTATTCCCGGCAACCGTACCTCCATGATCGTCGTGCCCATCGTCGCCGCGTATGGATTGCCGATCCCGAAAACATCATCGCGCGCCATCACCTCGCCTGCGGGCACCGCCGACACCATGGAAGTGCTGGCCAACGTGGACGTGCCCGTGGCGCGCATGCAGGAGATCGTCCGCGCCGAGAACGGCTGCCTGGTCTGGGGCGGGCGGGCGAACCTGTCGCCCGCCGACGACATCATGATCACGGTCGAGCGGCCCTTGGGCATCGACACGCCCGAGCAGATGGTGGCCTCGATCCTCTCTAAAAAATCCGCCGCCGGATCCACGCATCTGTTGATCGACATGCCGACGGGCCCAACGGCGAAAGTGCGCACCGAGGAGCAGGCTTTGCGGCTGCGGAAATTGTTCGACTACGTCGGCCGGGCGCTGGGCATGAGCTTGCGCATCGTCTGCACCGACGGCAGCCAGCCCATCGGCAACGGCATCGGCCCGGTGTTGGAGGCGCGCGACGTGATGGCCGTGCTGAACAACACGGCCGACGCGCCCGAGGACCTGCGCGAGCGCGCCATCACCCTGGCCGCGCACATCCTGGAATTCGACCCGCGCCTGAAAGGCGGCGCTGGCCAGGCGCGCGCCCGCGAGCTTCTGGTCTCAGGCGCGGCTGCCGACGCCATGAGGCGCATCATCGCGGCCCAGGGCCCCGCCGCCGCACAGATCAATCCGGGTCATCTGGTGCACGAAATCCGCGCGCCGCGCGGGGGCACGGTCATGTCACTCGACTGCTACCGCATCGCGCGCATCGCCCGCCTGGCCGGAGCGCCCGCCGCCAAAGGAGCCGGTGTCGACCTTCTGAAGAAAGTAGGAAGCGCCGTACGTCAGGGCGAGCCGCTGTACCGCCTCCATTGCGTGCTTGAAACGGATTGCCAGTTTGCCTGCGAGATGGCTGCGCGCGAGCCCGGCGTGCTGATCCAATGACAAACGCCCCATCAATACCCTGGCGGCCCGAGGTGGTGTTCGGCTTCGCTGACGAACGCGCCCAGGCCCAAACGCTTGCTGCGAAATTGAACGCGGCCTACGCCGAGATCGAGGTGCACCAGTTTCCCGATCAGGAATTGAAGGTACGCGTGCCGGTTCAGGCGGCGTGCGCCGTGATCTACCGGCCCCTGCACCACCCCAACGCCAAACTGATCGAGGTGCTGCTGGCGGCGGGCGCGCTGCGCGACATGGGCTGCCGCGACATTGCGCTGATCGCGCCTTACTTGCCGTATATGCGCCAGGACATCGCCTTTCAGCCGGGCGAAGCCGTGAGCCAGAGGATCATCGGCGGCATGCTCACACAGGCCTTTGATCGCTTTGTCGCGGTGGACCCGCACCTGCATCGCACGCCCACGCTGGAAGCGGTGTTCGGCGGCAAACCGGCGCTGGCTTTATCCGGTGCTGCGGCCATCGCCAAGCACATGGCGGCCGCCGATCTGGGCAATACGCTGGTACTGGGGCCCGATGAAGAATCCGCCCCCCTGGTGCGGCGCATCGCCGAACCTCTGCGGCTGGACTGGACCACGGGCTTGAAACAACGTTTCGGCGACCATGACGTGCGCATCACGCTGCCGGAGAGCGTCGGCTGGACCAAACGCCCGGTGGTCATCGCCGATGATGTCATCAGTTCGGGGGGTACGGCGGTGGCCCTTGTGAACTTACTCCGTGAACGCGGCGCCGGGCCCATCGACGTTTACGCCACTCACGCACTATTCGGCGATACGGTGCATGATGCGCTGCTGGAAGCGGGCGTGCGGCGCATTGTGTCGTGCGACGGCATCCCGCACCGGACCAACGCCATGTCCGTGGTTGATGTCATTGTTGAAGGAGTTGCGGCATGGCGATCACGCTGACGTTCCACGGCGCGTGCGCCACGGTGACCGGAAGCTGCTTCGAACTGAAGACCGACCAGGCGTCCGTGCTGATCGACTGCGGCATGTTCCAGGGCACCAAGACCGTGAAGGCCCTGAACTACGGCAGCTTTCCCTTCGATCCACGGCGCATCAACGCGGTACTTCTCACCCACGCCCACATCGATCACTGCGGCCTTATCCCCAAGCTGACCGGGGCGGGCTTCATGGGGCCGGTTTATACCACGCCGGGCACCAGCGATCTCCTGACCTATATTTTGCCCGACAGCGGCTACATCCAGGAAATCGAGGTCAGCCGCCTGAACATCCGCAACCGCCAGCGCGGCCTGCCCGCGGTCGAGCCCATCTACACCCAAAGCGGCGCGGAAAGCGCCCTGCACAGCGTGCGCCCGCAAGGTTACGACACGTGGTTCACCGCCGCGCCGGGCATCGAGGCGCGCTTCTGGAATGCAGGCCACATTTTGGGTTCGGCCGCAGTGGAGGTGCGGGTTCAGGACAGCGGAAAATCGGGCGAGGCCTTGTCCATCCTGTTTTCGGGCGATATCGGGCCCAGCGGCAAGGCCTTCCACGACACCCCCCAGGGTCCGTCCGATATCGACTTCATGCTGATGGAGTCCACCTACGGCGACCGCATCCGGCCCACGCGCACCAACGAACGCCGTTTGCAAATCCTCGAACGCGAGATGAAAGCGGCAATGGCCAAGCACGGCATTATTCTGATGCCCGCATTCGCCATCGAGCGCACGCAAGAATTATTGTTCGACCTCGACACCCTGTTCGACGCCAAGCGCCTACCCGAGGTTCCGGTGTTCGTGGACTCGCCGCTTGCCACCAACGCCACGAAAGTCTTCGCCAAGCACCTGGGCGAACGGGCGAACACGGAAGGCTCTCACGCTTTCCAAAGGCACAACTTACGCTTCGTCGGCTCGACCGAGGACAGCAAGAAGCTCAACCGCCTGCGCGGCGGCGCCATCATCATGGCAGGCAGCGGCATGTGCGACGCCGGACGCATCCGGCACCACCTGAAGGCACACTTGAGCCGCAGCGATACCACGGTGATCCTGGCGGGCTACCAGGCCCCGGCTACCCTGGGCCGTTTGCTTTATGATGGTGAAAAAATCGTGCGCATCCACGGCGAGGAAATCGCTGTCAACGCCCGCATCCGCATGCTCGATGAATACTCAGGGCACGCCGACCAGAAGCACCTGATCGACTGGGCGCTGGCGCGGGCCCCCTTACGCCACCAGTTGTTCCTGGTTCACGGCGAGGAGAACGCGCGGGCACAACTGGCCGCTCTGCTGGGGAGTGCGGGTTTCCCGCGCAAGGATATCCGCATGCCGGTGATCGGCGAAACGGTGCGCCTGTCGAAACGCGACGGCGCGCGGACCACCAGGGTCAGGGCCACCTTGCAGCCGGGCGACGCCCAGCGCGACTGGCACAACGACTACGCCGCCACCGTGATCGCGCTGAAGGAAAAGCTGAACACGCTGACCGATCAGCGCCAGCGCGCCAAATTGCTAAAACGGCTTGAACGTCAGGTGGATGGAGCGCGGACCAAGCGGCAGCGGCGTTAGCCACGCTTACTTGTGCACGCTTATTTGTGAACCTTGTCCCAGTTCTTCTGCTCTTCGAGCGTGAAGTCGTCGATCATGGTGCGGTAGACGCGTTCGATCACATCCGGGTTGGCGCCGTACTGCTCGGCCAAGCGGCGCACTGTCTGCACGATTTCCTCGACGCGCGCCTGGACGATCACGGCTTCTTTGGACGGCTTGAAGCGCGCGGCGGTTTTCACGAAGTGGAGGCGCTGCGCCATCAGTGGCGCGATCAGCGCGTCGAGGCGGTCGATATGGGCGCGGACGTCGGCAAGGGTGTCACATGGCTTGCGCCACTCTGGGTCCGTGACGGCCTTCTCCGCAGCCTGATCTTGCTTGGTCTTCGCCACCGGCGCCTCGGCAGTAGTCGGGTTTAATAGCTGTAGGCTGCGAATGCCTTGGTGACATCCCCGTTCCACGCGCCGTGGTACTGGGCCAGCATCCGCTCTGCTGGAGTTATCCCCGATGCCGCGATCTCCTGCAAGGGAACAAGGAAGCCGGTTTCATCGATGCCGGCGCCGTCCAGCCGCGCCCGGCGGCGCAAACCCGCCCGCGCTAGGTCAAGCAGTTGCAGCGCGATGTCCTGCAGGACACGGCCGCGAATCTTGGCCTTCAGCCCTTTCGTCGGCACGTCACGGTACATCTGCGCGCGGTCGTCAGCGGTCCAGTCCTTGATGATATCGGCCGCCGCATCAAGCGAAGCGGTGTCGTAAAGCAGGCCTACCCAGAAGGCGGGCAGCGCGCACAGGCTGGCCCAGGGGCCGGAGTCGGCGCCGCGCAGCTCGATGTAGCTTTTCACGCGCACCTCGGGGAACGCGGTGGACATGTGGTCTTCCCAGTCGGCCACGGTGGGCAGCTGGCCGGGGTACGCGGGCAACTTGCCCTTCAGGAAATCGCGGAACGACTGGCCCGAAGCGTCGATGAAGCCGTCGCGATAGACGAAATACATGGGCACATCGAGGATGTAGTCCACGTAGCGCTCGAAACCCATGCCGTCTTCAAAGGCAAACGGGATCAGGCCCGTGCGGTTGGGATCGGTATGACGCCAAATGTTGGCGCGGTAGCTCAAGAAGCCGTTGGGCTTGCCTTCCTTGAAGGGCGAATTGGCCCACAGCGCGGTTGCCAGCGGCTGCAAGGCCAGCGACACGCGCAGCTTCTTCACCATGTCGGCTTCGCTGCTGTAATCCAGGTTCACCTGGACGGTGCACGTGCGCGTCATCATGTCGATGCCCATGGTGCCGACCTTGGGCATGTACTCGCGCATGATCTTGTAGCGGCCCTTGGGCATCCAGTGGATATCCTCGCGCGTCCAGTTGGGCGTGAAGCCCAGGCCCAGCATGCCGATGCCCAGTTCCTGGCCCACGGCTTTCACTTGATTCAGATGGTCGGTCACTTCGGTACAGGTCTGGTGCACGTTATCGAGCGGCGCACCCGACAGTTCCACCTGGCCGCCCGGCTCCAGCGACACGCTGCCTTTGCCCTTTTGCGTCAGCGCGATGATGTTCTCGCCCTCGTAGACGCCCTCCCAGCCGTAGCGCTTAAGCCCGTTCAGGAACGCCTGGATGCCATTGGGCCCGCCGTAGGGGAGTGCCGAAAAATCAGCCGTGTGGTACGCGAACTTTTCGTGCTCGGTGCCGAGACGCCATTGATCCTTCGGCTTGGCGCCGCCTGCCAGCACGGCAATCAACTGCTCTTTCGAGGTAACCGGCTCGGACTTGTCGGAACGAAATGACGTCATGGCGCGCGCGCAACCCGTGAAGCTCAGCCGGTGATGATCTGTGTCCAGTTAGGGAGTACCGGTCCCCTCCGCCAGGGGTCTGGCGGATTATTTCCAATCCCCTGCCAGGGATTGCCAGCAGACAAGAGCTGCGAGGGCCGCTGTTTCGGCGCGCAGGATGCGCGGTCCCAACCCAACGCGGGTAACAAACGGCAGATGAGAGAGCGCGTCAAGTTCCGATTGCGCAAAGCCCCCTTCCGGCCCCACCAAAAATCCGCATGGCCGGGTTGCAGTTTCGGCGGCAACACGCGCAAGTGGCTGGCCGCCGCCGGTTTCATCCAGAACGAACAACCGCCGGTCCTGCGGCCATGCGGCGATAAACTGATCAAAAGCCGTCGCTTCGCGGACCTCGGGCACGGTCAGCCGTTCGCACTGCTCGGCGGCCTCGATGGCCGTGGCGCGCAGGCGGCCAGTGTTGATGCGCTCGGCGTTGGTGTGCTGCGTGAACACGGGCCACAGCACGCTTGCGCCCAGTTCCGTCGCTTTCTCGGCCACCAGATCGATACGCGCGCGCTTGATGGGGGCAAACGCCAGCCACACGTCGGGCGCGGGTTCTTGGGGCTTACTCTGCGCCTGCACGGCGACCGTGCAGCCTTTTTTAGATACGGCGGCCAATGTACCAGTCCACTCGCCGTCGCGGCCGTTGAACAGCCGCAAGGCCGCGCCTGCTTTCAGGCGCATGACGTTGCTGACGTAATGAGCCTGGGCTTCGGGTAAAGGCA
>JAEUKM010000031.1 GCA_016793085.1 Rhodospirillaceae bacterium | reverse complement strand
CGCCCGAAACCCGCCGCCTGTTCGTCGATGCGTTCAAGGGGGCCGACTTCAAGGAAGGGTTCGCGGCCTTCGGCGAGAAACGCAAACCCAAATTCACGGCCTGACGCCTGCCATGCCCGACGCGACATTTAAAGACTACGTTCTCGATCAGCTCCGCGATTTCGGCGGTGTGGGCGCACGCGCCATGTTCGGCGGGTTCGGCGTCTACAAGGCGGGCGTGATGTTCGGCCTCATCGCCATGGACGAACTTTATTTCAAGGTCGACGACAGCAACCGGCCCGATTACGAAGCGCGCAAGTGTCAGCCGTTTGTCTATGAAAGCAAGACCAAGTCCATCAGCATGTCCTACTGGCGCGTACCCGACGATGTGCTGGAAAATCCGGATGACCTGAAAGAATGGGCTATGAAAGCCTATGACGTGGCGCTGAAAAAACGCAGCGCTTCCGTCGCCAAGCCGCGCCGCCGCTTCCGGTCCGCGCCCCGCCGCAAGCGGCGCTAAGTACCTAAAGCCACTTAATCCAGTCGCCATGGTAGTGCGCGGTGGCCAGCTTGCGCCGTTCGCCGCCGGGCCACATCGTCAGCGTCAGATCGGGGTAAGCGTCGGCCCGGGGCACTTCCATGGCCAGCCAGGCTAATGGGGCTTTCCCCGTGGCCCGCGCCCCGGCTCTGGTCATGACATCTTCAAGCTTGCGGTCGGCCGCCGGCGGCAAGTACTGCCGGAAGATGGAGTGATACACCGCCGTGGTCTGGCCCTCGGGCAGGTTGCGCAATTCGCGCTCAATCCATTCGGCGGCATCGGCCTGATCCAGCCGGAAGGGCGTATCCAGGGCTATGGCGCAGGCCGTGCGCAATCGTTTCATCCGGTGCGGCTGATCGGGCCAGATGTACGATTCAAGGCGCGTGCGGTCATCGGCTTTGTGAATGTCGATGAGGTCGCGGTCGCAGGCGGCCCGGTCAGAAATGGTAATGGGGGCCTTCAGGGGTGGCAGTTCGCCCTGCCATTGGGCCGATAATTCAAGCCGGGCGTCGCTGCGGCCCCAGGTGAAGGCCGGCGTAGTGACACGGTACTGATCCCACATCAGGTTCAAGCCTGCGCTGGCCCCGATCTCGCGCAGGCGCAACGGAAACGGATACTCCGCCGCGATGGTCAGGAACCCGCCCAACAGCACGCCTGAGCGCGCGGTTTCATTCGTCTGCGGCGCGCGGCCGCAGTAAGCCACGATGTAATCCGCATGTTCGGCGATCAACTCGCGTGCCGCGGGCCACGCTTGCTCTGGGGCCTGTTTACCGCCGCACGTCAGAAACAACCCGGCCAGCTTGGGCGCTTTGCCGTCCAGCGCCAGGCGGTG
Organism: Rhodospirillaceae bacterium; assembly: GCA_016793085.1. GTDB lineage: Bacteria > Pseudomonadota > Alphaproteobacteria > Rhodospirillales > Rhodospirillaceae. Next base: position 8,448 of record JAEUKM010000031.1, on the reverse strand, counting down.
CAGAGCAGCCAACATGCGCAAGGCAAACACGCTTTCCAGCACACCGTCCCAGTGCGCGACGATGCTGGATACGGGTCCGCCCGCGCGCACGTCGGCGATGCAGCCGTCCAGAATGCCAGCGTACGTGGGTGCGTTGGATTTCACGCTGTAGTCGCGCTGCAATTGGAACATGCTCACAGCGCGTTCCGTCTCGGCGGGAGAAAGAGTCATCGCGTCCTCACGTTCACATAGGACGCGCGACAGCTATCGGTTCAGGCCAGCACGGACAACCAAATTGTTCCAAACGCTGTCATCGGCGCAGCCGATACAGTGTTCTATGCCAATTCCGTTACTTGGCTTTTTGCGCGGCGTAGGCTTTTTTGCCGTCTTGGGCGATGTCCCAGATACGCTGGGCATCGCCGCCGATCTTATCGATCAGCTTCTTCGCCACGGGCGCGGTGGCCGCGCGCCAGCGGGCCTTCTGCTCGGGCGTCAGTGTGTGCACGGTGATGCCCAGTTCCTTCGCGCGCGCCATATCGCCCGCCACTTCCTCGCGCGTCCATTGCCGCGATAAGTCCATTGGTAGCCATGAATTGATGAGAATTTTGCGCTCGGCCTCGGGCAGCTTGTCCAAGTAACTTTTGCGGATGACGATGACCGAGGTGGCGAAGGAATGATCGGTGATGGTCAGGTGCTTGGCATCGTTCGCGATGCCCGTGCGCATGTACATCACCGCACCTGTTTCGCCCGCCTCGATCAGGCCCGTCTGAAGTGACGATACGATGTCGGTGAAGGCCAGCGGAATCACGTCGGCGTTCAGGGACTGCGCAAACAGTTGCGCCGCATCGCTGCTGGAAATGCGGAAGCGCTTGCCCTTCACGTCGGCGGGCTCGATCAGCGGCGTTTTAGCCCAGACCTCGCCGAACCCGATTTCATCCCAGGACAGGAAGTAAATGTCCTTGTCGGCGAACAGCTTGGCGTAGGCCGGGAACAGGAAGTTATCCATCACGAAGTCGGCTTCGGCGTAGTCCTCGAACAGGTAGGGCGCATAAAGCACCGCCATTTCCGGCACCACGGTGGTCGCCACCGCCCCCGACCAGTTGGCGATCTGCACACGCCCACGCCGGATGCCCGAAACCAGGTTCTCCTCGCTGCCCAGCTCGCCGTAAATCAGCATCTTCACCTTGATGGCGCCGGCCGAGTCTTTTTCCACCTTGTCGCGGTAGTAGAGCCACTTGTCCTCGCCCTTGGTTTTGCGGAATCCCGTACCGCCCGCCGTCACGTCCAGGGCCGAGGCGGCCTGGCTCAGCGTGAATGCCGCCACAGCAGCCGAAATAAAGAGCGCGAGGAGCTTCATTAAATATGATCCGTCAATTCCACCAGTTCGTAGGCCGTCATCATGTAGCCGCCGACAACGCCTTTCAGGAACGTATAATTTCCATCCGCCGTTACCCACACCTCGTAGACCGGGTGTTCGACAGGTAAGCCTTCCACATCGCCGAACTTGAAATGCAGGGCTTCAAAGGTTCCGGCCTTCACAGTGATTTTTTCGCGGCCCACCAGGGTCAAGGTCACGGCCACGGGCGACACGTAAGGCCCCGTGGCGCCGCGATGATCGGTGGAGGAGACCACGAACTTGGGCGTGGTCTGCGTCGCCGGGCCGTTCAGGTCGAACAGCTTGGTCACCCAGGCGTCGTTGGCGATGGCGTGCCCGCCAAACATGGGGGTAGGCCCCGGCGTCGGGAATGTCTGGCTTAAGCGGCCTTCCACGGCGGTGAAAGTTTCACATTCCACGTGCGTATCCGTGAAGCGGAACCAGCCCGAGCCGCGCATCGCATCGCCCACGGTGATGCGGATGAACGCGTCCAGCGGTCGCCACGCGGCATCCAGGCTCAACTGCTCGAAGCGCAGGACGCTGGGCCGGTCGTCGATTTCGGCATGGGCCATCAGCGAGCGCCGCCCGTCGTTGTGCAGCGTCACGGTGAACACCTCGCGCCCGCGGTTGTGCCCCAGCCGGTCGGGCTTGTTGGAGGTGTAATCGATGCGCCCGCGGATGATTTTGTGGTCGCGCTGGAGATAGCCGGGCAGGGTCATGGTGTGGCTCAAACCTTGGGCGGGGTCACGTCCTTGAACTCTATCAGCTCGTAATACGTCTGCATGTAGCCTTTCACGCCGCCCTTCAGGAACGTGAACTCGCCGTCAGCCGTGGTGTAGATGTCATAGGGCGGATGCTCCTGGGGCAGTTCCTTGTTGCCCGGAAACTCGAAGTGATAGGCATCGAACGTGCCCGCCTTCACCGTCACCTTTTCCTTGCCCACATAATTAAGCTGCATGGTGATGGCGTAGAACAAAGGCCCCGTGGCCCCGCGGTGGTCAGGCGAGGACAAGAGAATCTGGCCGATGTTCTGAATGCCGCCCTTGGCGATGTCGTAGTGCTTGAAGTGCCAGCTATCGCAGGCGATGGCGTGGTTCTGGAAAGTCTTCAGCGGAGCTTTCAATTCGTAGCGCTGCGAAACGCGGCCCTCGGTGGCGGTGAACGTCTCGCACTCGGCATAAGTGCCGTAGAATTTCATCCAGCCCGTGCCCATGAACTTATCGCCGACCGTGAGACGCATCATGCAGTCCAGGGGCAGCCAGTTCTTGTCCAGGGAATATACCGCGTCGCGGTGCACGCTGGGTCGGTCGTCGATCTCGGTGTGCACCGTGATGGTGCGCGAACCGTCGCCATGCACGACGAGTGTATAAAACTCGCGGCCGCGCTCCTGGTTCATGCGCTCGGGTTTGTGCGAAATGTAGGCGATCACACCGGTGTAAACCTTGTGGTCGCGCTGCATGATGGATTGCCCGGCGGCGGGTGCGGCTGAACTCATGGCGTGTCTCCCCAACAGAACATGATTTTGCAGAATATGACCGTACGGCCCCCGCATCATAGGGGGCCGCTTCATGTCCGCAACATAATGAACGCGAAGTGTTGAGTTTAGAATCCGGCGGGTTTCACGCGGGCGTTGGCGGCCGCTTCAAAAGCGCCGGCTATTCTCAGCGCGGTCAGGTCGTGCCCCGGCGCGGCGGTGACTTGCAGGCCCGTGGGCAAGTTATCTTTTGTTATGCCCATGGGCACCGATACGGCGGGCGCGCCGATGTAATTGGCCAATGCCGTGAAAGCCGTCAGCGTCTTGGGCATGGCGGTCTGGAACGCGAAGGCGGGGCAGGGCGTGGTCGGCGTCACGAACGCATCGACGGTCGCGAACATTTTGTTGGCGATCGGTCTCACGCCGCGGATGGTCTCATAGGCCTGCGCCAGTTTCGGCGCGTTCTGCTGCTGGCCAAAAGCAATGCCATCGCGGAACACCTGGCTGAAGCCGATGGGATTTTCCTCCAGCGCCTTGGCGTAGATCACGGCCAGGTCCGCCTCGATCACCAGCATGGCCTTGGGGCGGATCTGGTTGTGCTTGTAGCCCTCCAGGTCCACGTCGATGATCTCGGCCCCCAGGTGCGCGAGTTTCGCCAGTGCGGCCTCATAGCCAATGGCGATATCGGGATGCGTCTTGTCGGCGGCAAAGGCGTCGAGATCGCGCAAACGTCCCAACCGCACGCCTTTCAGTGCGGCGGGGGCTTCGAACACGGCTGACGCAGGCCGCACCGGCCGGCTGAAGGGGTCGCTCGCGTCAGGCCCCGCCAGCACGTCCAGCATCAAGGCCAGGTCGGCCACGGTACGCGCCATGGGCCCCACGTGGTCGAGCGTGAAGGCCAGCGGCACAACCCCGCGCGTGCTAACCAAGCCCTGCGTGGGCTTCAGGCCCGCGATGCCGCAGAAGGACGCAGGAATGCGGATCGAGCCCAGTGTGTCGGTGCCAAGGGCGCCCGCGCACAGGCCCGCTGCCACCGCGGCCCCCGAACCGCCCGACGATCCGCCGGGCGTGTAGCCGTCACGATGCGGGTTGTAGCAGTAACCGTAGGCGTCGTTGGCGGTGGTGGCGCCATGCGCACCTTCGTGCATGTTCAGCTTGCCGAGAATCACCGCTCCGGCGGTTTTCAGCCGCGCGGTCACCGGGGCGTCTGTTGCGGCGATAGTCTTTCGCCGGGCCTCGATGCCCGCCGTGGTGGCCACACCGGCAAGATCGATGTTGTCTTTCAGCGCGATGGGAATGCCGTCCAGCGGCCCGCGTGCACGGCCCTGTTTGCGGCGCGTGTCCGAGGCATCGGCGGCGGCCAGGGCCTGTTCGGCCAGCACCGTAATAAAAGCGTTCAGTTTGGCGTGAGCTTTGATGCGCTGCAGGTACAGCTCGGTCAGGCGGCGCGAGGTGACGGCCCCGCTGCTCAGGTTCGCAGCCAGCTCGCCGATGCTGAGGAAGGCCAGATCGGCGGTGTAGGCGTCTGCGTTCATGTCTCTCCGGTTCAGGCTTTCGTGGCGCGCGGATCTTTAAATCGCTCGTCCAGCAGGCGTTTGGGCTTCTGGCGCTTGTCCACTTCCGTCAGGTCCGACAGCGCGCCGGGGCCATGCAGTTCCACGGTCATTTCAACGCCGATCCGGGTTTTCAGCAAGGTCTCAAATGCGTCTTTAAGCGTTTGTGAACGCTCGCCCTCCACTTCGATCTTCACGGTCATCTCGTCGCGGCCATGGGAATCCCGTGTGGCGTGGCAGAAAAACTCGCCCTTGAATTCGGGCCGCGCGTTCAAGACCCCGCCGATGCCGTGCGGAAATACATTGATACCGCGTAGTTTCACCATGTTATCGGAACGGCCGAAAATGCCCTGCAAGCGGCGGAAGTTGAGGGCTGTGCCGGAATTGTCGGCGTAGTAGGCGGACACATCGTGCGTGTTGAAGCGGATCATCGGGTAGATGTCGTCCTTGAACAGCACGGTGGTCACGATATCGCCGCTTTCGCCATCATTGACCGGCGCGCCGGTGTCGACGTCCAGAATCTCCACGTAGTGCGCGTCCTCCCACACGTACATGCCGTTGTGGTCCGGGCCTTCGCTGGAAATGATGCCGGTGTCGCCCACTCCGTACCAGTCGAAGCACTCGGCCCCGCCCCACATGGCGGAAATGTCGGCCTTGCTCTCGCGGCCGAAGTGGCCGGAGATCATGCGGATCTTGATGTCCTTGCCGGGGATCAGGCCTTCTTCGTTGGCGACTTGCGCCAGGCGTTTCATGTAGTCGACGAAGCCGATCATCACGGTCGCGCCGAAGCGCTTCATGTTCTGCACCTGCTGCACCGAGCGTGTCTCCACGCCCGTGCCCGCCGACATGAAGGTGGCGTTGGTGAAGTGCAGTACCGCCTCGCGCATGTAATGGCCGGCGTTCACCATGCCGTGCCCGTAGACCGAGTGCACCACGTCGCTGCCCTTTAAGCCCTGCCACAGGTAGGCGCGGGCAACGAGGAGATTCTGCATCTCGCGCGTCTTGGGCCCGAACAGCAATACCTGCGGCGTTCCGGTCGTGCCCGAGGTGGTGTGCATCACGGCGGGGATGTGGTTGGGGTCGGCGAAATCAAGCCCGCCGAAATCGCCGAAGGGCGGCTTGAGGGCGAGACTATCCATCAGGTCGGATTTGGAGAACACCGGAAGTTTCGTAATGTCGTCCAGCGACTTCACATCGCCGGGTTTGGCGCCCGCGTTGCCCCACAGGCGCTGGTAGAACGGCACCTGCCAGGCCCGGCGCACGCAGTTCATGAACAGCCGGTTTTGCTGCGCGCGCAGTTCGTCCGTGCTGATGGCCGAGAAGCGCTTGACGAAATCATCCCCGATGGGGTGATCGGTCAGCATCTGGTTCAGATCGAGTGCTGCGAAATAGGGTGGAAGCCTTGGCATGGATTTTACTCTTTTGATCGCCCCACCCCTTACCTCTCCTCATCGAGGGGAGGGGGAGTGAGGGAAAGGCATCGATTTGCCTGTCCCTCCCCCTTGTGGGGAGGGACAAAGGGTGGGGGTCCTTTCTTCAGTACGACCTGGGCAGTCCTAAGATGTTCTGGCCGATGTAGGCCAGGATCAGGTTGGTGGAGATGGGGGCCACCTGATACAGGCGCGTCTCGCGGAACTTGCGCTCGATGTCGAACTCCTCGGCGAAGGCAAAGCCGCCGTGCACCTGCACGCAAATCTCGGCGGCGGCCCAACTGGCTTCCGAGGCCAGCATTTTGCCGATGTTCGCCTCTTCGCCCATGGCTTCGCCCGCATCGAACTTATCCGCCGCGCGTTCCACCATCAACGCGGCGGCTTTGTACTGCGCATAAGCGCGCGCGATGGGGAACTGAATGCCCTGGTTCTTGCCGATGGGGTTGCCGAACACCTTGCGGTCGTTGGCATAGTCGACAGCCTTCTTGATGAACCACTGGGCGTCGCCTAGGCACTCGGAGGCAATCAGCGTGCGCTCGGCGTTCATGCCGTCGAGGATGTACTTGAAGCCCTTGCCTTCCTCGCCGATCAAGTTCTCGGCTGGCACCTTCACGTTGTCGAAGAACACTTCGGTGGTGGCGTGGTTCATCATGGTGCGGATGGGGCGGATGGTCAGGCCCGCTTTCTTTGCTTCGCGCATATCCAGCATGAAGACGCTCAGGCCGTCGCCTTTCTTCTTCACCTGATCCTTGGGCGTAGTGCGCGCCAGAAGCACCATATAGTCGGAGTATTCGGCGCGGCTGGTCCAGATCTTCTGGCCGTTGACGACGTAATGATCGCTCTGCTTCACGGCGGTGGTCTGCAAGGCCAGCGTGTCCGAACCCGAAGTGGGCTCTGTCACGCCGAAGGCTTGCAGGCGAATTTCACCGCTGGCGATTTTGGGCAACCAGTTCTTCTTCTGCGTGGGACTGCCGTGCTTCAAGACGGTGCCCATGGTGTACATCTGGGCATGAATGGCGCCCGCGTTGCAGCCCGACTTGTGGGTTTCCTCCAGAATGGCGCAGGCCGCGCGCAAGCCTAGGCCCGAACCGCCGAATTCTTCCGGGATAAGTGCGGCCAGAAACCCGGCCTTGGTCATGGCATCGACGAACTTTGTCGGGTACTCGCGGTTGCGGTCGGTCTCGCGCCAGTATTCGTTGGGAAATTCAGCGCACAAAGCCCGCACCGAATCGCGGATGGCTTCAAGTTCGTCTGGCGTCATGGCTGTCATGGATAACTCGGATCAAAGCGGGACACGGGAAGGTGGGGCAATCTAACGAAACAAGCCCGGGGTTCAACAACCCCAGGCTTGTCCATTCCGGCGGCAAGCGCAATGTCCGTTATGTGGTCGCCGATGTGACGGCCCCGTAACACCGGTTAATAGCCGGCCTTGGCCTCGATGTCGTTGTCGCGGCCCATGACCAGGATGGTGCGGAAGTACGAACACACCACCTCGCCGCGCTGGTTCTTGGCGGTGGTCTTGAATTTCACGATGCCCTGGCCGGGGCGGCTTTTGCTGGGGCGCTTTTCCAGCACTTCCGATTCGGCGTAGATGGTGTCGCCCGCGAACACCGGGTTGGGCAGCATGATGTCGGTCCAGCCCAGATTGGCGATGGCCTTCTGGCTCATGTCGGAGACACTCATGCCCGTGACGATGGACACCGTGAGGGTCGACACCACCAGCCGCTGGCCGAATTCCGTGTGCTTGGCGTATTCGGCGTCGTAGTGGATCGGGTGGGTGTTGTTGGTCAGCAGCGTGAACCAGGTGTTGTCGGTCTCGGTGATGGTGCGCCCCGGGCGGTGCTCGTAGGTGGCACCCACTTCGAAGTCCTCGAAATAGCGCCCGCCGCGCTCTCTGTAACGCTTCTCGCCTACTTTGACGGCTTCCGCGACCATGGTGCTTCTCCTTTTTCTCTTAATCTATTTCGCCGGCTTCACTTGCGCGGCAAATGCGTCGGCGATCTCCTTGCGCGTGGCGAACCACACGCCGGGTTTGCTTTTCGCATGCGCGATGAACTTGCGCAGTTGGCCGATGCGCCCGGGCCGCCCGATGATGCGCAAGTGCACGCCCAGCGACATCATTTTCGGTGCCGAGGCGCTCTCGGCATACAACTCATCGAAAGTATCGGTGGCGTATTTCAGCCATTGATCGGGCGTGTAGGACGGGGCCATCCACATCTTCATGTCGTTGGTGTCGAGCGCATAGGGCACGACGACGATGGGCTTCTCGCCCGAGGCGTCCCAGAACGGCACGTCGTCGGAGTAGTCGTCCATGTGGTAGGTGAAGCCCTGCTCGATCAGAAGTTTGCGCGTGCTGCCGGTGATGAGGTAACGCGCGAGCCAGCCGTCGGGGCGCTTGCCGGTAGTCTTGGTGATGGAGTCAACAGCTTTTGCAATGAACTCGCGTTCGCCGGCTTCATCGAAGCGGTGCTGCGCCGTCCAGCGGTAGCCGTGCGCGCACACCTCGTGCCCGTCCGCGACGATTTGCTTGGCGATGTGCGGCGCGCGTTCCAAGGCCAGGGCCGCCGCCGTGAACGTGGCTTTGATTCCGCTGTCGTGCAGCAGCTTCAGCACGCGCGGCGCGGCGGCTTTGATGCC
>JAEUKM010000005.1 GCA_016793085.1 Rhodospirillaceae bacterium | reverse complement strand
CGGTGTTCGAACGCACCACGCGCAAGGTGGTTCTCACCGCCGATGGGCGCGAGTTCCTACCCTCGGCCCTGGCGGTTCAGCGTCAAGTGCAGCAAGCCATGATCACCGCAGCCGAGGTGCGCGACCGTTCGGTCGAGGTGGTACGCGTGGCCGCCCCGCTGTCGGTCGCGGCTGTGATTCTGCCCCCACTAATCGCCGAGCATCGTGCCCGCAAGCCCCGCACCACCGTGCGCATCCTCGATACCGGCGTTGAATGGCTGGCAGACCGTGTCGCCACCGGCGAAGCTGATCTGGCGCTGGGCCCGGACCGTGTTGTCGGGCCCGACGTTACCTGCACGGCCCTTTACCCCAGCCCCTGGGTGCTGTGGTGCACGCCGCAGCACCCACTCGCGGCTAAGAAGTCGGTGACCTGGACCGAGTTGAAAGGCACCAGCGTATTCGCGGCCGGGCGCGACCACGAACACAGTGTCGCCCCCCGGCTGACGGGCGTGTCTGGGGCAGAGTTAATGGAAACAGTTCACGTCGTCGGGAATGTCACTACGGCGTTGGGCTTGGCTGCGGCCAACCTGGGCGTGACGTTCTCGCCCTCCTACATCGGCACGCTGGCGAAATCCTTTGGGCTTGTAATGCGCCCGATCACCGAGCCCAAGGTGGTGCGCCATATGTCGCTGTATGCCCCGGCCCGACGGGCCTTATCCGAAGCCGTCGGCCTGTTCCGCGCTCACATCGAGAAAAAACTAGCGCAAAGCGTTTCACCTTCAAAGTGAAGCCGTTCGGCGCGTATCCCAGCGGTCGAGGGCGGCGATGGCCACCGCGTTACCGATGATGTTGGTGGCGCTGCGGCCCATATCCAGGAAGTGATCGACGGCCAGCACGACCAGCAACCCTTCGGCAGGAATGTTGAACGCGGGCAGAGTTGCCGCGACGATGACCAGCGAGGCGCGCGGCACCCCGGCAATACCTTTTGATGTCACCATCAGCATCAGCAGCATGGCGATCTGCTGCGACAGGCTTAAGTCGATACCATAAGCCTGGGCGATGAACAGACTGGCGAAGGCGCAGTACATCATCGACCCATCAAGATTGAAGGCGTACCCCAAGGGCAGCATGAAGCTGGCGACGCGCGGGCGGACGCCGAAGCGCTCCAGCGCACTCAAAAATTTCGGGTATGAGGCCTCGGACGACGCCGTGGCGAACGTGATCAGAAACGCCTCACGCACTTCCTTGGCCAGACGGCGTAAATCGGGCAAACCCAGGAAGGCCACGCCGACCGCGAACAGCAGTGCCCAGAGGATCGCCAGGGCCGCATAGAAACCGACCACGAGGCGCGCGAAAGTGGCGATAACCTCTAGGCCCTGGACCGCCACAACCGACGCGATGGCCGCGAACACGGCGTACGGCGCCACCCGCATGATGGCCGAGGTGATTCTCAGCATCATCTCGCCTACTACATCCAGCACATCCAACACTGGCCGCGCGCGGTCATCCATGGCTTTCAGCGTCACGCCCGCGAACAGGCTGAACACTACGATTTGCAGCACTTCGTTCTGCGCCAACGCCTGGGCGATGGAAGTGGGAAAGATATGCGCGATAAACCCGCGCAGGGTGAACGTGCTGGTGTTGACCGCGCCTGTTTCGGCCGCTGCGGGCGGCAGGGCCACACCGACGCCCGGCTGCAACAAATCGACCATCACCATGCCCAGCAGCAGCGAAACCAGCCCCGCCAGCACGAACCACACGATAGTGCGCCAAAACAAAGTGCCGATGTCTGACCCATCCGATTTCTGTGCAATGCCGGTAATCAGCGTCGCCAGCACCAGCGGCCCGATGATCATTTTGATCAACCGCAAAAACACATCGCTGATGATGGTAATGTAACCGGCAAGCATGGTTTTCTGTTCTGGCGAGATTCCATACTGATGAATGAGCCAACCCGTAAGACCACCCAGAATCACGCCAATCATGATCTGGTTAGTGAGACTGAAGCGCGGCGAAACATGCGGTGTCATGCGAACTCCTCGAAATAGCTCCGCACGCTAAACCACGCTGCGCAATTCCATTTACAAAGAATGCTCAACAAGAGTTGGCGCAGTATTGATAATAAAACGCGTGTCGGGCCCGCAGGAGCGATGTAAACGTGAACGTGCAAACGGAGCGCCATATGCAGTTGTCTTTGCCGACCCCCGAAGACGTCGCGGTTGCCGTGGCACGGCTAAACGGTGTTGCGCACCACTCGCCTATCATGACGTCCACGACGCTCGACGCCATGACCGGGGCTCGGTTGTATCTGAAGTGCGAGAACCTGCAGCGCGGCGGGGCGTTCAAATTCCGGGGCGCATACAATGCTATTGCTGCCTTAAGCCCTGCCCAGCGCACCAAGGGCGTGGTCGCCTTTTCCTCTGGCAATCATGCCCAGGCCATGGCGCTGGCCGGACGCCTGCAGGGCGTTTCCGTCAGCGTCGTCATGCCCCATGACGCGCCCGCCGTGAAAGTGGCCGCCACGCGCGGTTACGGCGCGGAAGTGATTTTTTACGACCGCTACAAAGAAGACCGCGAGGCCATCGGCCGCGATCTGGCCGAAAAACAGGGCCGCGCACTGATCCCGTCCTACGATCACCCGGACGTCATCGCCGGTCAGGGCACGGCCGCGCACGAGCTTTTTCAAGACATTGAGGACATCGACGTTCTGATTTCGCCCTTGGGCGGCGGCGGCTTGCTCGCGGGCTCCATCCTGGCCGCTGAGCGCGCGGCGCCGAACTGTCTGCTGTACGGCGTTGAACCCGAAGCCGGCGACGATGGCCGTCAATCGCTGAAGCGCGGCGAGATCGTGCATATCTCCCCGCCCGTGTCCATCGCAGACGGCGCGGTCGTCACGCACCTGGGCCACCACACCTTCCCAATCATCCAGCGCAAGATTACGGGCATCGTCACCGTGAGCGACACACAGCTTGTCGCCGCCATGAGCATGCTGGCCGAACGGTTGAAGATCATCGCCGAGCCAACAGGATGTCTGGGTTTGGCTGCGGCCCTTACGGGCGCGGTCGATGTAAAAGGCAAACGTGTCGGCGTGCTCATCAGCGGCGGCAACATCGACCTCAGCCGCTTCGGCCGTCTTGTTTCAACACCACGAAACTGAGGAGACCCTCGGATGCAACACAAGCAGATGCATATATATATGTCGCTGGTGCTGCTGGCGGCCCTGCCTGCCTGGGCGACATCGCCTATTGAAGAGGCCGTGGACGCGGTGATGGCCGCCAAGAAGATTGGCCCCATGAGCGGGCCGGGCTGCGCGGTCAGTGTGACCAAGCAGAATCAGTCTGTATTTTCAAAGGCTTATGGCTCCGCCGACCTTGAGCATGGCGTCACCTTCACGCCCGCCACCATCTCTGAAACCGGCTCGGTCTCAAAGCAGTTCACGGCCGCGGCCATCTTCCTGCTGGCCGAGGACGGCAAGCTCAGCCTCGATGACGACATCCGCATTCATCTGCCCGAGATGCCCGATTACGGCACACCAATCCGCATCCGCGATCTGATCCACCAAACCAGCGGCATCCGCGAGTGGAGCACGCTGGCGGGCTTGCGCGGCTATCCGCGCTTTTACCGCAAGTTCTATACGCTCGATGATCTTTTCAAACTGGTCGCAGCCCAGCGCACGCTCAACTTCAAGCCGGGCACGCGCTTTGAGTACTCCAACAGCAACTACGGCCTCTTGACCGTCATCATTGAGCGCGCCGGCCGTATGCCGGCGGCGGAGTTCGCGCGCGTGCGCATGTTCGCCCAGCTTGGTATGAACGATACGCAGTGGCGCACCGATGCCCGCAAGATCGTGCCGGGCCGGGCAGTTGCCTACCGGCCCACGCCGCAAGGCTACGAGCAGTACATGCCGCGTGAAGAGGTCTATGGGCATGGCGCCGCACTGACCACCGTGGCCGATCTCCAGATCTGGAACCAGGCCGTGCATGGCGGCGTCGCGCCAGCCATCACCGAACGCCTGCTCTCACCCGGCGTGCTGACCAACGGCGAAAAGCGCCCCTACGGCGGCGGCATCATCGTCACCGAATACCGCGGCCACAAGCTCGCCCGCCACGGCGGCAACACGGCCGGATACACGGCACAGCTTTGGGCCTTCCCCGAGAAGAACATCTCCATCGCCGTGCTGTGTAATGTTGCCGGCAGCAACATCGATATCGTCACACACGCGGCCGACGCTGCCCTGGGCCTGCCGCCTGAAACCAAGCCAGTGCCGGTTACAACGCCAACGCCCGTACCCAATGGCCCCACAGCGTACTACCAATCCGCCGAGGGCGAGGTTCTGGCGCTGCGCAAGGCGGGCCGCAAAACCTATATCGATCTGTTTACCCGCACCGGATTCATGGAACTGATCCCTGGCTCAGCCAAAGGTACCTGGACTACGGCGCGCTATCCCGGTGGGCTGAAAGTGAAGCTGGAAAAGGCCGATACCGTGATCTCAGCCATGGATGATCGCGAACCCTCGGTCTACAAGCGCCTGGCGACTGCTCCGGCAACACTGGACAGCCTTGTGGGCCGTTACACCAATGCCGATCTGCGCGCGGTCTACGAGATTGGCGCCGACAATATCATGCGTTTGGTTGACACCGATGCCGACGACCCAATCTCGTTCAAGCTGGAGCGGCTGACCGGCGACGTTTATCTCGCGCGCCTCGATACCAAGTCGGGCTACATCCGCGATGATTTCACCGTGGCCTTCGATGCCACGGGCTTTAAGCTTTCGTCTGTCGCGGGTTACCAGGCTGTCGATGGGCTGGCATTCACGAAAACAGATTGAGCGCTCATTTCTTTGTCCGGGGTTTCGGCCGCTGATCCTGCGCTTCGACAATCGGCAGCATTAGCCTGGGGCCCGGTCCTTCCGCAGCCAGCTTGTCGTCAGGATTATAGAGCGGGCACGAATCAAGCGAGAGGCACCCGCAACCGATGCAGTTGCTAAGATCGTCACGAAGCCGGACAAGTTCTGCGATGCGCCCGTCAAGTGTAACGCGCCATACCGTCGAAAGCCGCTTCCAATCCTCGGTTGTCGGCGTCCGCGCATTGGGCAGACTGTTGAGCGCAGTGCGGATTTCGTCGAGTGATATGCCTACGCGCTGCGCCGCCTTGATGACGGCAAGGTAGCGAAGAATTTCACGGGGATACCGGCGCTGGTTACCGCTGCTGCGCCACCCACGAATCAAGCCTTTGCGCTCATAGAAGTGGATTGCAGAGACCGCAACCCCACTGCGCTTGGCAACTTCTCCAACAGTAAGATAAGGTTCCGGTATCATTTGGCTTCAACGCCTCAATGGAAACCCTTGACCTCAACCTTGGTTGAGGATGTAGCTAAGTCAGACGGAAACCATTGATGTACAGGAGCATTTGTATGGCCGAGCAAGCCGACAGCCACCCCCTTATTCCGTCGCGCGCGGCAACTGGTCACACGCCGTCGTCTCTTTCTGTCGGGTTCGACATGCTCTTCACCGCAGGCATCATTGTGGTGTTGCTGGCCAGCGCGCTCATGCTCGTGCCTGCCATTACCGGCCGCGCCCGGCCGACCGAGACGATCATTATCGGCACGCTGATGCCGGTCATCACCCTGTCCCTTCTTTCGGTGATCGAACGCATGCTGCCCGCTGCGGGCCCGCGCAAATCGTTGCGTAGTTGGTTGATGCATTTTCAGCTCAACGTATTCTTTTTCATTCTTTCGGGAATCGTCGGCGCGCTGACCATAACCGGCATGAACGGCTTGGCGCGCGATTTCGGATTTACGTTGGGTTTCATCGACCTTGGCTTTGCAAACGGCAAGGGCCTGTTGCTGGTTATTGTGGCCACCTGGATCGCCGCCGTCGGTCAGGATTTCTTTTTCTACTGGTTCCACCGCATGCTGCACGTCTCGCAGTTCTTCTGGCAGCACCACAAAATGCATCACATGGACCGCGAGGTTGAAGCCGTGACCGCCGCGCGCCAAAATTGGATAGAAGTCGTGATCTCGACTTTCATGATCACCATCCCGCTGGTTCTGATCTTCAAGACCAGCGGATTGAAAGCGTGGCAACTGGGTCTTGTCAGCGGCACAATCATCACCACCTTCGACATGATCTTGCATGCCGGCCACGCCAATGTCCGCATTGGCGGCGGACGGACCAGCATGTTCTGGTGTTCGCCGCAACTGCACCGCATTCATCACAGCCTCCTGCCGGAGCACCAGGACAAGAATTTCGCCTTCGTTTTCCCGATCTGGGATGTCCTCTTCGGCACCTACTATGCGCCCAAACCTGGCGAGTACCCGCCCACAGGCGTCCACGGCGAAAAAGAAATCTCTTCTTTCTGGGAAGCTCAGATCTTCACGCCGCGTGAGTGGCTGAAGTATCTGCGCGCTCAAAAGGAAGCGGCCCGGCGCCGGGCGTAGGCGAAGTACACCAGCAGGCCCAACGCCATCCATACCAACAGGCGCACGAAAGTTGCCTGCGGCAGTTCGTAGATCAGATAAAGACAGCTTAGGATTCCCAGTGGTGCGGTCACCCGCCACAGGGGTGTTTTGAAAGCGCGCGGCGTATCGGGCTGAGTCACCCGCAGGTAAATCACCGCGCCGCAGATCATCGCAAATGCCAATAATGTGCCGATGGACACCATCTCGGCCAGGATGCCGATGGGAAAGAGCCCGCCGAAGGTGCCGGCCACGAGGGCCGTGATGATGGTGCCGGCCCAGGGCGTGCGGTTCTTCGGATGCACGCGGGCGAACACCGGCGGCAGCAGTCCGTCGCGCGCCATGACGTAGAAAATGCGCGACTGGCCGTAGAGCAACGCGAACAATGTAGACGCAAGGCCCACCGTGGCGGTGATGGTCACCACCGGCTTCAGCCATGCGAGCTGCGGGCCGACGTTATCCACCGCCGTGTAAATAGGAGCCGGCACATTGAGAATGCGGTACGGCGCCATGCCGGTGATGGCAAAGCACATGGCGATATAAAGAACGGTGCAGATCGCCAGCGAACCTAGAATGGCCATCGGCACGGTGCGCTGGGCATCGCGCGCTTCCTGCGCAGCTGTCGAGACTGTATCGAAACCCAGATATGCAAAGAAGATAATGCTGGCGGCCGCGAAGACTCCCGGCAAGCCATACCGCGTGACTTGAGTAGCGGCATCCGTTTCAATGGGCGGGATAAACGGTGTCCAGTTGTCCGGGTTGGCGTACAGCAGCCCGCAGATGATCACCAGCACCACGACACTGACTTTCAGCACCACAATGGCGGTGTTCAGTGCGCCCGATTGGCCCACGCCCAGCAGCAGCACGAGGGCCACAATCGTGATAATGCACACGGCGGGCAAATTGATCAGCGCGCCAGTGGCCACCAACGCGTGGCCTTCGGCGATGTAAGGCGCTTGCGTCAGGATCGTGGGAATATGGATGCCCATGGACTCGAGCAAACCGACGAAGTAGCCCGACCAGCCCACAGACACAGCCGCAGCGGCAAACAGGTATTCGGCCATCAGGTCCCAGGCAATGATCCAAGCGAAAACCTGACCCATGGTGGCGTAAGCGTAAGTATAAGCCGATCCCGAAACCGGGATCATCGACGCCAATTCCGCATAACACAGCGCGGCCAGCGCACAGACCACGCCCGCCACCAGGAACGAGAGCGCAATGGCGGGGCCCGCATGCTGCGCCGCCGCCTGACCTGTGACCACGAAAATCCCCGCCCCGACGATGGCGCCGATGCCGAGTGCGGTCAGCGTCACTGGGCCGAGGCCGCGTCTCAGAGATGATTCGTTATCCTCGTTGGCCTGGGCCAACAGCACGGAAATCGGCTTTTTCGCGAACAGAGACATGGGAATCCTTCAAACGGGTCAGCGGTTCAGCGTGCGGAGGGACCGAAATCCGGTTTACCGTCGGGGGTAATATTGCGGTTGTTGTCCTGGCAGACGTACTCTTGCAGGCTCAGTTCCGGCATGAAGTCGTAGGCGCGCACCATCTTCCACGGCGCGGTGAATACTTCAGGGTCGATGACGGTGATCTCGTCTACCAGCACGCCCGGCTTGGGAGAGTAGAATCGTTCTTCCAGGCGCAGCTTGTCGCTGTGCATCAAGCCCTGTTGCGTGATCACAGCCTCTGTGCGCAAGCCCACCGTATCGACGACGAGAACGTCGCCTTCCCAGCGGCCTATGCTATGGCCCGCATAAGTAGGATCAAGAATCTCAGCAGGAGGGTGCGAGCGTCCGTCCATCCAGATGCGCCGCGTTCCTGGGCCCCACTCCGAAGTTATAGCGATCACTTTCGGCGTCTGTAAAATCTCCATGCCATAGGTCATATTCATCATGCGCGGCATGCCCGGCGGAAAGCACACCGATGTCGGGTCGAAGGCCGGCTCGCCTTGCGCCTCTTTTTTCAGAATCTCGATGAATTGCTCGCGGTAGGGCGACTTCAACAGCGCCGCCGGACCGACCAGCTTCGGTTCGCCGCTGCCGTCGGCCTTATCATCTTGCTTCGGCGCAACCTCTTTCGCCTGGTCCCCGGCTTTGGGGGCAGGCGCGACAAAGCCTGGGCCGAAATCTTTTTGCAGTACGCCGCCTTGCAATGCCCAGAAGCCGGTCCAGTTGGGCTTGCCGTCGGGCAGGCGCACCGGCTCGGGAACGCCGGGTTGCACTGCGGCCGCCGGAGCGGTGCTGAGTAGGCCCAGCGCCAGCGCAAGGACGGCGCGGTGCATTATTCGGCGCCCCCGCCCAGCACACGGCCGTCAGGTAACGTCACTGAAATCAGATTGCCGCCCTTATTGCCGTCGCGCAGCGGGTTGATCAGCACCGTCACCTTGTCGCTGGGTTTCAGAATGGCGCGGTTCCAGCCGTGGCGGCCCAACACGTTCGGGCTCAAGGCTTCAATCAGCCACTCTTCCGAACCGCCGGAAGCCACAGGAACTTCAATTTCGATCCAGGAGTGAGGATTGGTCCACTGGAATTCCTTCACGGTCCCTTCCAGTTTCACCTGCTTGGTGCGATCGAACATGGCAAAGGAGTGATGCGCAGATGCCGGCGCTGCATTCCAGGCCGCGCACCCGATTACCACGGCTACCAACGCGGCCAGCATGTACCAACGGCTCATGTCATTTGTCCTTTGGGGCTTCGGGCAGCCCCAGCGCCGCCCGCTCGACGGCCTCCAACACGCCATCGAGCGCGCGGAAAGTATTGGCCGCCAGCGCAATGGTAACCTTGTCGTCGGGGTAAATGCGTAAATTCGACGTGAAGCCGTCGACGGCGCCCGAATGCCAGTACTCGCGGTGACCCTCCAGTTTTGAAATTCGGATGCCGAAGCCGTACTCGTAAGGAATGGGGCCCGTCAGCGGCGGCGTGCCCGGCGGCAGCTTGACGGCCGCGCTGGAGGGACGCCCATCGGCCAGTTTGCCCGGCGTAATCATCTGCTTGAATAATTCAGGCTTGATCAGCTTGCCGCCGAACAGCGCTTCATAACCCTTGGCCAGGTCGCTGACGGTGGAGCGCAAGCCCCCCGCCGGTCCCGGCGTGGTGTACGGGATATAGCGCGGATTTTTCAGCCCGCCCGGCACATTGATGTCGCGCACGTAGCCGGCAGCGCGCAGCGGCACGATATCGGCGCTGTCGTCCATGGCGGTGCTGGCCATGCCGCTCGGATCGAACAGCCGTTCCTTCATGAACTGACCCAAGCTTCTGCCTGAGATTGTCTCGATGATATGGCCGAGCAGATAAAAACCGGCGTTGCTGTATTTATAGGCTGTGCCCGGTTCGGTCACGTACAGCGGCTCCAAGTCTTTGATCAGTGCGATCATCTCCGATGTCGTGCGCGGGACCATCAAATCGCGCTGATCCTTCACCGCTTCGTCGTAAGTGTTCAAACCCGATGTATGAGTTAAAAGCTGGCGGATGGTTACGCGCTCGCCGCCCGGAAAGTCGGGCACATGCTTGGATACCGTATCGTCGAGCTTCAGCTTGCCGTCCTGGACCAGCAGCAGAACCGAGGCCGCCGTGAAGGACTTTGTAATCGAGGCGATCTTGAACACGGTATCGGCCGTGACAGGCATGTTCCACTCAAGATTCGCCGTGCCGTAGCCTTTCAGGTGCACAGGCTTGCCGTCCTGGAACACGGCGACCGCTACGCCTACGGCCTTGCCCGATTTAATCTGGGCTTCCGCGGCCGCATCGATGCGGGCGGCGGCGGTCGCGCCGAACACCTGCGCCTTGGCGGAGGCGGCCCCGGAAACGATCATGAGGGCGACCAGCGCCCCCATTGCCAAACCTCGTATCATGCCCTGCCGCTCCAGAAAACGACCCCTATCATAGCGAATCCCGCCGCGCGTAGCACGCGCGGCGGGGACTGGCTCTTTAATACTTGAAGCGCACGCCTGC
Source organism: Rhodospirillaceae bacterium (assembly GCA_016793085.1). GTDB lineage: Bacteria > Pseudomonadota > Alphaproteobacteria > Rhodospirillales > Rhodospirillaceae. The sequence goes on along the minus strand of JAEUKM010000005.1, from coordinate 10,605 downwards.
CAGGAAGGTCCGGCCGACGCCGTCATAGTACTGATAATTGGTGTAGGGGAACGGCACTTGCGACCCGGAGATGAACGGCGGAGCGCGGTCGAAGACGTTGTTGACCTTGCCGAAGAGCTGCACCTGCTTGTCCGACAGCGTGTACTCGGCGCCAAGGTCAGCGTAGAACCGGCCTGAGAAACTCTGGACGTCCAGGTCAATGGGCGCGAAGGTCGCTGAATAGGCGCCTCCGCCGACCCAACGCAGGTTCGAGATCAGGGTCAGGTTGTCCAGCGAATAGACAATCGAACCCGTCGCGCGCCAGTGCGGTACGCCATCAAACACCTTGCCTGCCTTATCCAATTTTGTCCGACCGTCATCAGTGATGTTCTTGTCGACATAGTTAGCCAAGGCACGCAGCGTCAGGTCGCCAGCGCCCACCGGCGTTGTGTAGACCGCTTCGAAGTCGAAGCCGGACGTAATCAGGTTCTGCAGGTTTACACGGCCCGCTTCGACGCGAGTGATATTACCCGTGGCGTTGCGGATGATCGCCGCGCACAGCGCCTGGTTGCCCGCAGCGCAGCGGTTGACGATATCCTGAGCCGGGATCGAGACAATCGCACCGTGGATGTTGATGTTATAGTGGTCGATAGATAAGCGGAGGCCGGGGACGAAATCGGGCGAGAAGACGACGCCCACGGTAGTGGTGTTGGCCTTTTCCGGCTTGAGCGCGGGGTTCGGCGTTTGGATCAGCGCCACCTGGGTGTCGATACGCCCGCCGTTCTGGGGATCTGAGATGCTGGCGAATTGCGTGCCGCCGAATGAGAACAATTCGAGGGCGTTGGGCGCGCGGATGTCGCGTGAACGAGCGAAGCGCACTCGAACCTGGTCGTTGATTTCATAGTTCAAGCCGGCTTTCCAAGTATTGACCCCCCCGGTCGTGCTATAATCGACGTAACGATCGGCAAAGTTGAGGTCGAGCGACTTGGCGAAGGGCGCGTCGGATACCAGCGGAATGGCCAGTTCTCCGAACACTTCTGTCACCGACAACTCGCCCACGATATTCTTAGGGTTGCCGATCAGGAAGCCATTGGCCTGCGAAATAGGATCTACGGCGCGGTTTAGCTTGTCCTTACGGTATTCGGCACCGGCCGCGACCTGAACAGGACCTGCCCACAAGTCGAACAACGGGCCGCCAACGTTGGCGGATACCACGTTTTCGCGGAACTTGGTCAAGCGGTCGACGGTGCCAGTGACATACGCGATGGCCTGCGCCGACGGCGAGCCTGAGCCAAACAGATTGATGGGCACGCAGCCATTGGTGGGATTAGCGATGCTTGAACGGCACACGATCTGGCCATTGGGTCCGATCACCGCATCGGCTGCGAGATTGTAATTCGCGGGTCTGACGATGCCGCGCTCATAGAACTGTTCGTCGTTCTTGCCGTACTGGTAGTACGCGCTCCAGGTCCAATCGTTGCCGAAGTCGCCATCAGCGCCAACAACCACACGGCGCGTTTCATTATCCAAGTCCTCGCGGATAAGGCCGAAGTCGCTGTTGATGCGGCCCATGTTAAACGAGTTCTGGCCCGCGGCCAGCATCGTCGTGCGCAGGGCCGCCGGCAGATAAGCATTATCCTGGTTGATTGTGATATTGCCGAAGTTGAAGTTGTTGATGAGCCCGTACTTCGATTCCGATTCGCCGTAGGTGCCTTCGACGTAAATTTTCGCGTTTTCCGACACCTCGTAGCTGAGTTTGCTGTAAACGTTCTTGCGCTGCAGCGGCACAAGGATATTCAGAAGCGCGGCCAAGTCCGGGCCATCGCCGCCGACGGTCGCGGCTGTACCCACGGGATAAGCGCCGGAGTTGTAACGGATAGGCCCGGCGTTGGTGAACTGCGTGCCGGCCAGCACGCCCGAGACGATCAACCCGCCATAAGTGGCGTTGTTGACGCGCGCATTCTGAACCGTCAGGCGCGCGAACTGGCCATTGGTCGGCGTGAAGGTGGGATTGGGAATCAAACCCATGCCCCTGCGGCCCCAGTCGCGGTCACCTTGCGCCGTGACGCCATCGTTGTCCTCGACTTCGCCCGAAATCATGAAATAGCCGCGGTCATCGGCGAACTTGGTGCCCCAGGCTGCCGAGGTCTTGATCAGACGGTTGTCGCCGTGCAGCGTTACACCGCCCGACACCTCGCCTTCGAAGCCTTCAACTTCCTTCAGGATGACGTTGACAACGCCGGCCACAGCATCGGAGCCCCAGGCTGCCGAGGCCCCGCCGGTGACAACCTCGACGCGCTCGATAATGGAGGAAGGCACAACGTTGTTGTCGGTTGTGCCGTTAGGATTGTTGGGCACATGGCGTTTGCTGTTCAGCAGAAACAGCGTGCGTGTCGACGTCAGCGCGCGCAAGTTGAACGCATTGCCGCTGCCGCCCGAACGCACCATCGAGTTCTGCGGGCTTTCACTGCCCACGAACTGCGGCATCTGGAAAGTCAGCTGGCCGACATTGGTGATACCCAGCTTTTCGATGTCCTCGCGGCTCATGACCGTGGTGGGTGTGGGCGCTTCAAAGCCCGAAGCCCGGATGCGGGTCGCGGTAACCGTAATCTCTTCCACGGTTTCATCTTCGGCCGCGGCCGGGGCAGCAGACACTGCAGCCAGCGCCAGACCACTCACCGCCGTGATGAGGTCACGGCGCAAGTTCCGGGTTTCGAATCGCGAAAGAACTTTCATGAACAGGTATCCCCCCAAACAGGATATTGCCGCAACGGCCAGCACCACACCTCAGGCACAGCGCGCGTGCGCCATTACTGTGGTTGTCTGGTCTGTCCGCCGTGGCGACGTCGCCGTGCCCCGATTGGCCGGCTTCATCAGACTGAAATGACAAAACCACTTTGACGCAACGTTGTCAACATATACGCAACAGATTTTGCATATACGCAGATTTGGTGCTTTTCATGCTTATTTTTCGGGCTTTTGCGCGGTTTGCACTAGCCGCCGCAGGGTTAAGGCGCATCACATGTCAGCGAGCGGGACGCTGAAAAAAGCACCGGACTCCATTGCTCAAAGCCCACAGACACGGGCGATTCGCGCAGTTCTCGCCGCAGGATTCCGGGCCTGTGGTGACGTGCGGCGTGCGCGCCGTTGTGAACGGCCCCGTGTTGCATTGATGTTGCGGATATGCAAATCTGACTTAACACCAGATTTATCGCGCTGCAGGAGACTTTCAGGTGAAAAACGGCCAGGTGAGAAACGGCACGACCCTTGTTGCGGCCCTTCTAGTGATGGCCCTGGCCTTCTTGGGCGGCAGCACGGCGTCCGCCCACCATTCCGCCGCCATGTTTGACCAGACCAAGAGCGTCAAGCTTGAAGGAACCGTAAAGCAGTTCCAGTGGACCAACCCGCACACCTGGCTGACGGTCACCGTGCAGGACGAAGGCGGACTTGTCGTCGACTGGAGCGTGGAAATGACCAGCCCTAACCTGCTGGCGCGCGCGGGCTGGCGGCCGAATACCGTGAAGCCCGGCGATAAGATTACCGTCAACATCTCACCGCTGCGGGATGGGTCTTCCGGCGGCCAATTCGTCAGCGCGACACTCGCCGACGGCCGGGTGTTGAAATACGAAGGCATTACCCCGGCTCCGGGCACCAGCTACTAGCTTACTCACGGCAAGGGAGGTTCACGTGCGGACAGGACTGATCGCGCTGACCGTGGCGGCTTGTGTTGCATCGTTCGCGGCCAACGCCGATCCGAAAAAAGATCCGGTCGATTTCACAGGCGTATGGTGGCCCGCGCGCGGTACGGCCGATTTCAAGCCCGACCCTGTGCTGACGCCCGAGGCCCAGAAAACCTGGGATCAGGTTCGCAGCTCCATGGCCAAGGGCGTTGTGCCCGAAGATTCGACGGCCGCCTGCGTTCCACCCGGCACGCCGCGACTGATGACCCGCGTCTACCCAATCCAATGGATTCGCTACGACAAGGGCTACGTTCTCATTCACGAATACGAAAACATGCTGCGCTGGTTCTACATGGACGGGCGCAAGGCACCCACCGGCGATGACCTGCTGCCCACCTTCAACGGCTATTCCGTCGCTCACTGGGAAGACGACGCGCTTGTGGTGGAAACCACGGGCCTCAAGCCCCAGAGCGACAGCGGCTTGCAGGTCTGGATTCAGATGGGTGTGAAAGTGACGCCGCAGTTGAAGTTGGTCGAGCGCTACCGTCTTGGACCCGAAGGCAAGACCATGGAAGTGCAGCTGACCATGACCGACCCGGACATCCTGGCTAAGCCGTGGGTGGCGAAGAAAGTCTTTGAACTGCGGCCGAACGTCGAGATCATGGAATTCACGTGTCTGCCAGATGAGAATGTCGTCACCTACAAGGCCGACGGCTCGACGACATTCAAAGACCTGCAACAACCCAAATAGGCGCATCGCTATGAAACATTTCCGTCTCGCGGCTTTCGCCGCCGCCCTGCTTGCGTCTACGTCGGTGCTGGCCGCTTCCACCGCCGACTCCATCGACCTCAAAGCAAAGGCCATCGAGGCCAAGACCATCGCCTGGCGACGCGACATCCACCAGCACCCCGAACTTGGCAACCGCGAGGTCCGCACCTCGAAGCTGGTGGCCGATCACCTGCGCCGGTTGGGACTGCAAGTGCGCACAGGCGTGGCGGGTACAGGCGTGGTGGGCATATTGACCGGCGGACAGCCGGGGCCGGCTGTGGCCTTGCGCGCCGATATGGACGCCTTGCCGGTAGAAGAAACCGTTGACGTTCCGTTCGCATCGAAAGCCACGGGCAACTACCGCGGCAAGGATTTCAAGCTGATGCACGCCTGCGGCCATGACGCCCATACCGCCATTCTGATGGCGACGGCGGAAGTGCTGAGTTCTATCAAAGCCGATTTGAAGGGCACTGTTGTTTTTGTGTTTCAGCCCGCCGAAGAAGGCCCCGCCGACTTCACGCCCGACGGCACGAAAGCCTGGGGCGCCAAGCAGATGGTGATCGAGGGCGTGCTCGACAATCCGAAAGTCTCGGCGATCTTCGGGCTGCACGTTTATTCGGGCGTACCCACGGGTAAACTGCAGTGGCGAGGCGGCCCCGCGTTGGCTTCGGCGGACCGCTTCTCCATCCGCGTCAACGGCCGCGGCAGCCATGGCGCTACGCCGTGGCGCGGCGTTGACCCCATCGTGCTCGCCTCGCAAGTCGTGCTTGGCATCCAGACCATCGAGAGCCGCCAGGTCGAAGTGACCAAGGAACCCTCGATCATCACCATCGGCCAGATTCACGGCGGCACGCGCGAGAACATCATCCCCGACAACGTCGATATGGAAGGCACTATCCGCACCTACGACCGCGGCATGCAGGTCGACATCCATCAGCGCCTGCGCAACACCGCCACCGGCATCGCGCAAAGCGGCGGCGGCACGGCGGACGTCCACATCGTTGAGCTTTACCAGCCCACGGTCAACGACCCCGCGCTGACAACGCGCATGGGCGCGACCCTGAAGCGTGTCGCGGGCCCCGGCATGTATGACGACAATGTCGACAAGCGCACGGGCTCGGAGGATTTCTCGGTCTTCGCCGAAAAAGTGCCGGGCCTGTTCTTTCAATTAGGCGTAACGCCGGCCGACAAGGTGAAAGGCGCCGCCGCCAACCATTCGCCGGAGTTCTATGTCGACGAGGCCGCGCTGATCCAGGGCGTGCGCGCACTGTCCAATCTCGCCGCCGATTTCCTGAACGGAACGCCGTGACCGCCGAAGATCTGCTGACCCAGGACTTCGGCACTATCGAAGCCCTGATCCGGGCGCGCGCCGCCGTCCTTGGCAATAAGCCGGCATTGATCGATCCGCTACAGACGATCACCTACGCTGAGCTCGATATGCTCATGGACCGCATCGCTGTCGCTTTACAGCGCGACGGCGTCGGCAAAGCTGATGTGGTGGCGATCTGTGCCGCCAATTCCGCTGCATACGGCGCGGCCTTCTTCGGAATTTTGCGCGCAGGCGCTGTGGTGGCGCCGCTGGCGCCCTCATCCACGGCTGAAAGCATCCTGACCCAGTTGCAGGATTGCGGCGCGAAAGTGGTGTTCCTCGACCGGGCCGTTGCCGCACAGCTGGGCGGGCTGCTGGCAAAGCGTGCGGTCAAGCGCGTTGCACTGGACGGCTCGGATGCGGGCCAGCCGCTGGAAGGCTGGCTGGGGCCAGCCGATGTAAAGCCTGTTCTCCACATTGTCGGCCCGGAGCAAGGCTTCAACATTATCTATTCCTCGGGCACCACTAGCGCGCCCAAGGGTATTGTCCAGCCCCATAGCATGCGCTGGCACAACATCCGCCGGGTCGCCTATCCGGGTGAAGCCGTCACCATGATTTCCACGCCGCTGTATTCGAACACGACATTGGTGTGCTTCCTGCCGACGATTGCCTATGGCGCGACGGCGGTGATCCTGCCGAAATTCGAGGCCACACAGTTTCTGGAGATGTCCGCGCGTCACCGCGCCACGCACGCCATGCTGGTGCCGGTGCAATACCGCAGGCTGATGGAGCACACAGGCTTTGACGGCTACGATCTCTCGGCGTACCGCATGAAGTTCTCCACCTCCGCGCCCTTTGCACCGGAATTAAAACGCGACGTGCTGCGGCGCTGGCCCGGCGGCCTGACCGAGTTCTACGGCATGACCGAAGGCGGCGGCAGTTGTGCGCTGTTCTGCCATGCATTCCCAGACAAACTGCACACCGTGGGCCAACCCATGCCCGGCCACGACATTCGGCTTATTGATGATGACGGCAAGGAAGTGCCCCCCGGCGGCACCGGCGAAATCGTCGGCCGGTCGGGCGCCATGATGGTGGGATACCATAACCAGCCCGATCAAACGCGGGCGGCGGAATGGCGCTCGCCGGACGGCTTGCGGTTCATCCGTACCGGCGATGTGGGCCGATTTGATGCGGACGGATTTTTAACCCTCGTCGACCGCAAGAAGGATATGATCCTGTCCGGCGGCTTCAACATCTACCCAAGCGACCTGGAAGCCGAGTTGGTCAAGCACGATGCGGTTCTGGAATCTTCGGTCATCGGCGTACCGTCCGAGACCTGGGGTGAAACGCCCGTGGCGTTCGTAACCCTGAAGCAGGGCAACACCCTCGCCGCTGACGAACTAAAAAACTGGATCAATGCGCGCGTGGGTAAAACCCAGCGCCTGGCAGACCTGCGGATTGTGGCGTCGTTGCCGCGCAGCGCTATTGGTAAAGTGCTGAAGCGCGAACTGCGCGATCTTTATTCTGGGTCGCCGAACAGGGCTTAAAGCCGTTCAGTCAAACCCGATCCAGCGGCCAAAGCAGACGATAGCCACCCAAAGACTTAGGGAGACGCCGCCCGCGATTCGTGCTGATCCGGGCGGTTTGATGTCACTGTCCCACTTGGCCACATCGCGGTAACCGGCTAGGTGGAACACGGCCATGTTGATGCCGGCCAGCGCCAGAAAGCCCAACTTAAGCTGGAAATGAATATTAGCGCAGTAGGTCGCGGCCTGGGACGAGAACAGCAACCCGCCCGACACCACGGCGGCCGTGAAGGCGGCCCAGGTATAAGGCAGCAGGTGATTGATACGCTCGGTCACACGTGTGCGAACAGCAACGACCCCCAGCAGGCGCAAATCCACCATGGCGATAGAGCCCACCACCAGCGCCAGCGCCAGAACGTGAATGCTTTCGATGATCGGAAACAGCCACGCCGATTCTGCGATTTCAACCGCGAACGGCTGCGCGCCGATCCATGCGCACACACGGCCGATGAGGCTTAAGTTTTCTTCAAGCATACTCGACATACGCGATAAAGCGCCCCAGCACGGCAATGGCGATCCAAACTCCAAGCACGGCAACGGCGCCGATCTTGATGGCGAGCGAAACCGCGCCCTGCCGGTCCCAAAGCGCGGCGTCGCGGCGCACGGCGGCTTGCAAGACGTAGGTCGGCGCCGCTGCGACTGGGATCAGACTCATTTTGGTCAGGAACGCAGCGTTGGTCAGTTCGCGCGACGGCTCGATGATGATGAGGATGATGCCTGTCAGCAGAAGCACGCCCAGGGCCCACCAGATCCACGGCGCCACATCGCCGCTCACCTGCGACACCAGACGCCCGCGGCCGGATAGGCCCAAGAGCCGGAACGTCAACACCCACACCGATGTCATGACGGCCGCGATAGCCAGGATGTGTACGCTCTGCACCGCCGGCACGACCCAAAGGGCTGCCTGCAACGTTTGACTGAGCGGTGTGGCGGCCAGCCATTTTGCGAAGGACAGCAGCATGGCGGCTAGTCCATCATGCTTTCGCCGTGGCCGGACGCGCCAAGGCAATCGCCTCGATTTCCACCAGCGCTTCGGGCTTCGCCAGCGCGCAGATCAGCGTCGAACGGGCCGGGCGATGATCGCCGAAGAACGCGGCATAGGCCGCGTTATAGACCGGAAATTCATTCTCACGCCGCAGCCAGACGGTTGTCTTGACGATATCGCGTCGGTTAAGGCCACGCGCGGCCAAGAGGCCCTCGACCACGCTCAGGCACTGCGTGGTCTGCTCCGCAATACCGCCTTCAATGCGGCCCGCAGCGTCCATGCCGAACTGCCCCGAGACGAAAACAAAGCCGTTGGCTTCCAAGGTCGGGGAAAAGTGTGGTTGCGTATCGGGAATATTTATTGCCATAACGCAACACATACGGATGCTGGCGGCGAGAGTCAACGGATTAAGCGTTAAAACCCCAGACTTTTAGCGCTGCCGTGCACATAAATCGCGGTCGCCTTCATTTCGCCCGGTGTGAGCTTGCCCTCGAAAGCGGGCGATACGCCGGCAGCGCCCGCGGTGATCACATCCGTCACGGCGGCACGCGTCTTGCCATAGAGCCAGTATTGTGGCCGGGTCAGGTCCGTCGCGCCGAAGGCCGAAGCCCCCTCGCCTTTCTGTCCGTGGCAGTCATAGCAACCGCCCTTGCCGGTATAGACCGCCTCGCCGTGCATGGCGATTTCAAGATCGATGTCCGTGGCGCCGGCTCTTTCCAGCACATACTCGGCTACCTGATAGATCTCCAGGGGCGTCAGGTCGCTGGCTCCGCCGCGCGGGGGCATCATCGTTTCTTTCCAGGTGGCGTCGTGGTCCGCGCGGATGCCAAACCTGATGCGCTTCTCGATATCGGAGGCGCGGATATTAAAATCGTCCAGGTTCTCGCCCCCAATCAGCCAGTAGTCGTCGGAAAGGTCGGGTACGTTCACCGCACGCGGGACCTCACCGCCACCGTGGCACTGCGCGCAGTGCTGGGCGAAAAGCTTCTGGCCTGCCAGCATCGCCTTGCCGTGCAGGTCCGATGACGGCTTGATGCTATCGATGTCCACAGCAGCCAGCCGTTCCATCAGTTTCGCATTGCTGTCGCCGCAGGCGTTCAACATGCACGCCGCCGCCATCAGCATGATCGTCTTGAAGCCGTTCATGTGTGCCTCCTTGCGTCCTCGCGCTTATTTGCCTGTCTCGGCTCGCGCCACCGGCGCAATCAAAGCCAGCACGTCCTTGCGAACCTTGGCGACAATATGGAACTTGGCGCTGACCACCTCGGCGACGTCGTATTCCAGCGAACTGCCCAACACGACGGCCACTTCACTGTCATCGAGCTGGTAGGTCCGTTTCAGCCACGTCGACAGGCCCGTGGTTGCACGCTGCAGCGCGCCTTGCATCGAACCCGCGATGCCCGACACCATCACGTAGTCGGCATTCTCGGCCCACGGCTGCGTCAGAATCTGGTTCTTGATCAACGTCACCTGGAATTCGACATCCATGGACGTTTCAAGCCCCTGGCCCGCCACTTCGCCATGCGCTTGGCGCGCGTGCGCATCGCCCAGGAAAATCAGCGCCCCCGTATGCCACACGGGCAGATAAAGCGTCACACCTTCCCGCATCTCGGCGTAATCCATATTGCCGCCCCACTCGCCCAGTTCGCGGTTGGGTACCGCCTGTCCGCCCGACAGCGCCACCGAGATCACGCCCAGCATGGGGCGCATCTGGACGCGGAAGTTTTTCAGCTTTTCACTCGGTGAGCGCGGCGCGGCCGAGTTGGTGCTTGGGTCCAATGACCAGATGTAGTCGGTCATGACGCCCGGTTTCTGCACGGTGCCCGGCACCATGGTTGCCGGATCAAGCGTTAAGAACATGCGCGCGGTAGGCCGGTTGGTTCTGACCTTCAAAAGCTTGATCGCCACCGTGTCGCCGGGCAGCGCGCCCTCCACATGAAACGGGCCGGTGCCGGGGTTGCCGGGCATGGACGACGGCACGTCGTGCTCGTCCTGGCCGTAAGGGTCGATGGTCTGCGTGCGCACGATATCGCCCGAGACCAGATGCAGCACGGGGTTGGGTGCGGCGGACGTCAGCGGATGATACTGCGTGGGATCGTAACTCAGCGTGCGCGGTTCGCGCGACGGCTTTGCCGGCGGGCGCTGCATCGTTGCCGTCACTTTCGTGCCGAACATCACGCCGCCGCCCGCGTAACCGTCACCCTTGCGGGCAAGTTCCAGATTACCGACGGGAATTTTATCGAACAGCGCGGTCAGGCGCAGGCGGCTGCCCTTGGCGTCAACGGTGAAATCCAGCC